>DATMZZ010000146.1:0-2309 GCA_035573175.1 Allostellaceae bacterium | reverse complement strand
TGTCGCCGGGCTCGACGCGGCTCAGCACATCCTTGACGCGGCCGACCACCGGAATGTCGAGCGCACGCGCCACGACCGCGACATGCGCGTTGGGCGAGCCCTCTTCGAGCACGAGGCCTTTCAGCCGCTTGCGGTCGTAATCGAGGAACTCGGCCGGGCCCATGCTTCGCGCGATGAGGATGAATTCCTCCGGCAGCTCGCTATCGCTCGGCCGCGCCGCCTTGCCGGCAAGATGGCGCTGCAAGCGATTGGTCAGATCCTCGAGATCGGCGAGACGCTCGCGCAGATAGGGATCGGTCGCCTGGCTCATGCGCAGGCGCATATCGCCCTGCACCTTCTGCACCGCGGCTTCGGCGGTGAGGCCGCTTTCGACCGCTTCGGTGATGCGCTGCAGCCAGCCGAGATCGGCGGCGAACATGCGATAGGTCTCGAGGATATCGCGATGCTCGCCATCGTTTGCGACATCGCTCGCTTCAAGCAGCGCGTCGATCGCGCCATGCATCGCATCGACGGCATGACTCAAGCGGTCGAGCTCCGCGGCGGTGTCCTCGGCGACGACCTGGCGAATGACGAGTTGAGGCTCGTGCAGTACCGCCTGGCCGAGCGCCAGCCCGGTATTGAGCCGCACGCCCTCGATCCGTAGCGGCAATTGCCCGACGCCGGCCGGCTGCTGCCGCTCGAGCGGATTGACGAGCTCGCCCGAAGCGACGAGTTCGGCGAGCACCATGGCGATGGTCTGCAGCGCCTCGACCTCGTCCTCGTCGTAGTTGCGCGGCGTGCGATTCTGCACGACGAGCACGCCGAGGACGCGCCCCGAGCGCAGGATCGGCACGCCCATCAGCGAGTGATAGATCTCTTCGCCGGTTTCCGGCCGATAGGCGTAATCGGGATGCGATTGCGCGTCGGCCAGAGCGAGTGGCCGCGCCGAGGCGGCGATGACGCCGACGAGACCTTCGCCGACCCGCAGCCGCGTGCGATGCACCGCTTCGAGACGCAGACCCTCGGTGGCGAAGAGCTCGAGCACTTCGCCGGCGCGCATGATGTAACAGGAGCAGACCTCGGCGACCATGTCCGCGGCGATGATGCGAACGATGGTGCTGAGTCGTTCCTGCGCGGTCCCCTGCCCCGCCATCACGTCGCGCAGACGGCGGAGCACGAGGCGTGAGGAGGGGACCGTCTCGGTCATTTTGCTGCTTCGCTGAGCGGTGGCGGCTCGGCCAGGGCGACGCGCGTGCGCGCGCTCAGCGCCGCGACGGCCTCGGCCACCAACTCGTCCAGTATCTCACGCGTCGATTGCTCGCGCGTGACGAAGCCGACGCTTTGCCCCGCCATCAGCGAGCCGTGCTCGACATCGCCCTCGATCACGGCGCGCCGCAGCGAGCCCGCCCAGAAATGCTCGATCTCAAGCTGCGCATCCTCGCGCGAAATCTCGCCGCGATTGAAGCGATCGATGACGGCGCGCTGACATGCGGCGAAAGCCTGGGTGCCGTCATTGGCGAGCGCACGCACCGGAATGACTGGGAAGCGCGGATCGATCTGCACCGACGGTACGGCATCCCGCGCACCGGCGCGCAGAAAGGCTTGCTTGAAGCGGCGATGCGCGATCGATTCGCGCGCGCAGACGAAACGCGTGCCGAGCTGCACGCCCGACGCGCCCATCTCGAGATAGGAGATGATCGCCTCACCGCGGCCGATGCCGCCGGCAACGAACACCGGCACTTCGCGCAGCGCCGGCAAAATCTCTTGCGCCAAGACGCTGGTCGAGACCGGGCCGATATGCCCGCCCGCCTCCATACCCTCGATCACGATCGCGTCGGCGCCCATGCGCACCAGCTTCTTCGCGATCGCCAGCGCCGGCGCGAAGCACAGCAGCTTGGCACCCGATTCCTTGATGCGATTGACGGTGCTGGCATTCGGCAAGCCGCCGGCGAGCACGATATGACCGACGCCGCGCCGGGTGCAGACCGTGACCAGCTCAGCGAGATCGGGATGCATGGTGATAAGATTGACGCCAAACGGCTTATCGGTGCGCTCGCGCGTCGCCGCGATTTCGGCATCGAGGTCCGCCGGCTTCATCGCGCCACAGGCGATGACGCCGAAGCCGCCGCCATTCGAGATCGCCGCGACGAGATTGCGCTCGCTGACCCAGGTCATGGCGCCGCCCATGATGGCGAGATCGCAGCCGAGGAATTGGGCGCCACGGTGCCAGAGATGGTCGAGCAAGCGGCGCGCGGCATCTTCCGCGCAAGCAGAAGACGGCGTTGCGGGATTAACGGCGCTGCGCGGCTCAACGCCCGCCGTCATACATC
>DATMZZ010000145.1:0-3798 GCA_035573175.1 Allostellaceae bacterium | reverse complement strand
GGATTGAGAGCCTTCCTCGAGGGAGTCTGATTGCTCCGATTGCGATCACTCTAGGCCATCGGTACCGGGCTGGAAAAGGCCCGGACGGAGGTTTAACCTCCACGCAAAGGCAATTCACCCGAGGAGGGAGTGGCTATGGGCGAAGTTTTGGGCATCGGGATTTCGCATTCGCCGCTGTTCAGCCGGCCGAAGCACGATATGGCGTTCCTGCTCGGCGTCCGGCTCAAAGATCCGGATATTCCGGATTCGGCGAAGGACCAATCGAAATGGCCCGAGGCGATGCGCAAGGAATGGAGCAACGATCGCGGCGCGGCGGCCGGCGCGGCGCATCACGAAGCGATGCTCGCCGATTTCATGCGCGCACGCCAGGTGATCGACGATTTCAAGCCCGATTTCATCTTCATGTGGGGCGATGATCAGTACGAGAATTACAGGGAAGGCATCATCCCGCCTTTCTCGATCCTCGCCTATGACGGCGACATGACGGTGAAGCCGTGGCTGCAGGCGTCGGAATCCGGCTCGATGAAGGGCAAGCCCAATGTCTGGAACGAGCCGATGGATTTCGAGTTCAAGCTCCATTTCCATCGCGAGGCGGCGAAGTATTTCGTCGAGCATCTGCTCGATCACGATTTCGACATCTCCTATTCCTACGTGCCGAACGAGCATCCCGGGCTGGCGCATGCCTTCCTCAACGCCTGCCTCTATCTCGATTACCACCGCAAGGGCTTCCCGCATCGCATCGTGCCGTGCTCGATCAATTGCTACGGCCGCGAGGTGATCGGCTATCGCGGCTTCGCCGACAATCTCGGCCACAAGCCGCCGCCCGATCCGCATTCGCCGAAGCCGAGCCGCTGCTTCGCTCTCGGCAAGGCGGTGGCGAAGATCGCGCGCGAGAGCCCGTATCGCGTCGCGCTGATGGCGTCGTCGAGCTGGTCGCATTCCTTCCTGACGCAGAAGACCTGGCGCATGGTCCCGGATATCGAGACCGACATGAAGCTCTACGACGCCATGGTCACCGGCAATTACGACTTCTGGAAGAAGATGACCTTGGAGCAGGTCGAGGATTGCGGCGGCCATGAGACGCTCAACTGGTTCGCGCTGATGGGCGCGATGCAGGAGCTCAATCAGAAGATCGTCTGGTCGAACATCCTGCCGACCTACATCTTCAACGCAACCAAGGTCACAGCGGTCTTCGGCCCACGCTAAATCTGTTGCGTCACTGAAACAAAACGGCCGCGCTCCTATGGGGCGCGGCCGTTGGTTTTTGCGTGGGCGCTTGCCGCGTCATGCGCCGCCGCATAGGCTTCGCGTAAAGCCGCGATCCAGCGCGGCGCCTGAGAGGAGGTTCCGCTTGCTGACATTCCCCAATCCCATCCGCACGCCCGTGATCATGCGCTCGCGGCTCATGCTCGAAGTGGCGAGCGAGCTCGTTGCCGCCAATGAATGGGCCGAAAAGCAGACGATGATCCTCTTTCGCGTGCAGGGCGGGAGCGAATGGAAGATCCGCTTCTTTGCCAGCGACGCGCCGGGCTCGATCGATGCGGTGGCGAACGGCGAGGCCGATATCGCGATCTGCAATCCCGGCAGCGTGCTGGCGATGGCGGCGAATGGGAAGGGCCCGTGGAAGGGCAAGCCGCTGGCGCTGCGCTCGATTATGGCGATCCCGCAATTCGATCAGCTCGGCTTCGCGGTCAAAGAATCGACGGGCTTGAAGACGCTTGCCGATCTCAAACGCACGAAATATCCGCTGAAGATCTCGCTGCGCGGCCAGCCGGATCATTCGGTGCACCTCGTGTGCAATTGCGTGCTTGCCGCCTACGGCATGTCGCTCGAGGACATCGTTTCCTGGGGCGGTAAGCTGGTGCCGAGCGAAGGCCTGCCCAACGCGCCCGACCGCATCGGCGCCGTCGAGCGCGGCGAGGTCGACGCGCTCTGGGACGAAGCCTTGGGCATGTTCGCCAATCGCGCGCTCGAGCTCGGCATGCGCTTCCTCGCGATCGACGAGCCGCAGCTCAAAGCGCTCGAAGCCGATGGCTTGAAGCGCCAGATGATCACGCGTCGGGAATTCCCGGGCTTGCCGGAAGACGTGCCGACGCTCGATTTCAGCGGCTGGCCGATCTTCTGTCTCGAAAGCGCATCGGACGACATGATCTACAAATTCTGCGAAGCGCTCGAAGCACGCAAGGACCGTATTCCCTGGTACGGCAAAGGTCCGATGGCGCTCGAGACGATGTGCAAGGACAGCGTCGAGGGCCCGCTCTACCTGCCGCTTCATCGCAGCGCCGAGCGCTTCTGGCGCGAGAAGGGGTATCTGCCCTAAGCGCCAGCTACTATTGGGCTGAGCGGTCCGCCAATCGGCGTCGGTGGCCGCTTGCCGAAAATCGACCCGCCCCATAGGCTTTGCGGCGGGAGGATTGCCGTCATGCCCCGTGATGACGCCGCGCCGTCGCCGGCCGAGTTGATCGCCCGCGCGCGAAGCTTCATTCCAAAGCTGATCGAATGCGGCGAAGAGACCGATCGCGAGCGACGCATCCCGCATCGCGTGATCGATGAGATGCGCGCTGCCGGCCTTTTTCGCGCGCTGCAGCCCAAGCGCTGGGGCGGCTACGAGACCGATGTCGGCACCTATTACGATATCGAGATGGCGCTCGCCGAGGGCGATATGTCGGCGGGCTGGATCTATGGCGTGGTCGGCGTCACGCAATGGGTGATGGCGCTGCTCGACGACCGTGCGGCGCAAGATGTCTGGAGCAAGGATTCGAACACGCTGGTCGGGCTCTCGCTCGCGCCCGCGGGCAAGATCACGCCCGTCGAGGGCGGCTTCCGGATGAGCGGGCGCTGGCCTTTCGCCAGCGGCTGTCTTTATTGCGATTGGGCACTGCTCGGCGCTTTCGTGCCGGCCGATCCGCCGCGTGCCGACGGCATGCCGGAATGGCGCATGTATCTCGTGCCGAAGAGCGATTACGAGATCGTCGATACCTGGAACGCCTCCGGCCTCAAAGGCACCGGTAGCAACGACATCGTCATCAAGGACGCGTTCGTGCCGGTCTATCGCATGCATCGCATGGTCGATAACGTCGTCTGCAAAGGGCCGGGGCAGGCGGTCAACACCGCGCCGCTCTATCGCATTCCCTTCGGCCAGGTCTTCGGCGGCGGTGTCGCTTACGCCGCGATCGGCGCGCTACAGGGCATGCTCAACGACTTTCGCGCCTATGCGGGGCCGCGCATGCGGCTCGGCAATCGCCGCACGGTCGAGGATCCGGATGCGCTGCTCGCAGTCGGCGATGCCGATCATGCGATCGACGAGATGAAGCTGCTGCTCCATCGCAATGTGCGCAACCTCGAGGCTTATGCCGAGCGCGGCGAAATACCGCCGCAGGAAGAGCGCTTGAAATACAAATTCCAGATGGCGACGGCGACCGAACGCTGCCGCGCGATCGCGACGCGTCTCTTTCAGGCGGCGGGCGCGGCAGGGCTTTATTCGCAGCATCGCTTCGGCCGCATCCTCGCCGACATCAATGCCGGCCGGCAGCACGTCACCAATCAGCATGAGATGCATGGCCGCGAATGGGGCCGCCATCTGCTCGGCCAGAGTTTCCACGACGATGTGATGCGATAGCGCGGCTTGGTCGAAGAAGTGTTGGGAGGATAAGGGCCGCTACTTCTTCGGCATCGGCACGAGGTAGCGCCCGCGCGTTTCATCGCATCACATCCTCATGGAAGGACTGGCCGAGCAGATGGCGGCCCCATTCGCGGCCATGCATCTCGTGCTGATTGGTGACATGCTGCCGGCCGGCA
>DATMZZ010000144.1:0-3138 GCA_035573175.1 Allostellaceae bacterium | reverse complement strand
CGCCGCGCACCGCCATCGCGCCATGGAGCGAGAGATAGACGCCGTCGAACGGGCCCTCCGCCTTCAGCCCCTCGATCATCCTGCCGACGAGGGTCTCGAAAGCTTCTTCGGTGACCCAGCCCGAACCCATATAGGTCTTCGGCCAGAGCGGCGATTCGATGCCGACGAGCTCGACGCCATCGAACTCGCGCGCCATCTTCACGAACCCGCCCATGTAGGATTTCGGGTAGGCCTTCAGCAGCGCCTCACCCCTTGCCGGCGAGCCCGGATAGATGAAATCCGACAGCGTGGTCTCGTTCCGGAGGAACGTCACCGTCTCGTGCGCAAAGTGCAGCACGGCGATGCGGATTGTTGCGTCCATTTTTACCCTCGGCCTCACCTGAGGCCGAAGCGAACGCCGGCATGCGCAAGCCCGCCCGATATCGCGACCGGCGTGCCATCGGCGCGCCAGCAGGCCGCGCCTGAGAGCATGCCGTCCGCGCCGAACTGGATCGCGTTCATCCCACCGCCCACGGTCGCCATCTCTACGACCTGATGACCCATCGCCCGCAATCTTACGCGCACGGCCTCCGGGATCGCCTGCTCGACCTCGAGCGCATTGCCCTCGGTCCAGACCCGCGGCGCTTCAACGGCTTCCTGCAGGCTCATGCCGTGATCGATCAGATTGATCAGCGCCTGCATCGCGCTCGGGAAGATGCGCTTTCCACCGGGCAGGCCCAGCGCGTAAGCGAGCTTGCCGTCGCGCAGCGCCATCATCGGCGACATCGAGGTGGTGACGCGCTTGCCAGGCTGAAGCGACAGGGCGTGTGCAGGGCGCGGATCGAACAGGTTCATGTAATTGTTGGGCACCGTGCCGAGGCCAGGGATCAGCAATTTCGCGCCGAAGAGATTGTTGATGGTCTGGGTGGTCGCGACCACGTTGCCGAAGGCGTCGGCGGCAGTCATGTGGGTGGTGTAGGCGCTCTCGAGCTGCTTGACGCCGGCGCCCCATGGCTTCGCGCGACCCCGATCGAGCGCGGCGCGGCGCTCGCGCGCATAGTCCTTCGAGGTCAGCCGCTCCACCGGCACGTTGATGTAGTCGGGGTCGCCGCTCGCCGCCTGGCGATCGGCAAAGGCGATCTTGAGCACTTCGGCGAGCAGATGCACGGTCTCCGCCGTGCCGAAGCCGAGCGCGCTGATGTCGAAGCCTTCGAGGATGTTCAGCATCTGCGTGATATGCACGCCGGACGCGGCCGGCGGCGGCGGGCCCAGGATTTCCCAGCCGCGATAGTCGCAGCGGATCGGCAGGCGTTCGACAGTCTTGTAGCTCGTCAAATCCGCCTTCCGGATGAAGCCGTCATGCTTCGTCATGTAGTCGACGAGGATGTCACCGAGCGGCCCGTGATAGAGCGCATCCTCGCCGTGTTTGGAGATATGGGTCAGCGTCTCCGCATATTCGGCCTGCACCACCCGCTCGCCGGCCTTGAGCGGCTCCCCCTTCGGCAGATAGATCGCCGCGATCGGCTTGTCCTTCAGCATCTCCCTCGCGCTGTCGCGGATGCATTCATGCAGGTAGGGCGTGGCGAGATAGCCGCGCGCGGCATGCTTGATCGCGGGCTGCATGACATCGGCAAGGCTCATGGTTCCGAAACGGCGCAGCGTCTCGCACCAGGCTTTCAGCGAGCCGGGGACGGCGACGGCCTTTGGGCCGTTGAGGTTCTCTTCGTCGACGGTGTCAAACACGTCATGCGCCGAGCCGGGCTTTGAGCGATAGGTGTCCGGCTTCACCATCGCGGGCACCGTGCTCTGGCCGTCGATGAAGCGGTGATTGCCGTCAGCGGTGCGGATATGCGCCATGCCACCGCCGATGATGCCGACCATCATCGGCTCGACCACGGTGAGCGTGAACAGGGTCGCGATCGCAGCATCAATGGCGTTGCCGCCGGCGGCCAGCATTTCCGCACCCGCTGCTGATGCCAGCGGATGATTGCTCACCACCATGCCGCGGCTGCCGGCCGCCTGCTTCTTCTGACATTCGAAAGTGGTTGCCGTCCGCTGCCGCCAAGTCCCGCCCATGGTCGCTCTCTTGCGCTATTTTTGTTGGGCGCGATGTGAGCGGTATTTCGGGATCGGGTCAAGCACGGCGCCGAAGAGGTTAATGCTTGATAACGTTTCAGTATTTGTCCGGATTCCGGATTCGTCGCAGATGTGCCATGATCCCATCGTTGCCGGCATCTGATTCGACTTCGGATGGGCCGCGGAACGTCCTGAGCGAGAACAGCTCCCCGTCGCGCATGCGGCGCACTCAGTACGGCGTATCCGAAAAGCCCTGTCTCATGATCCGAAGGACGCTTACACCATGCAGACCCTCGTATTGGCCACCCAAAAGGGGGGCAGCGGCAAAAGCACGCTCGCCATTGGCCTCGCACTGGCCGCGAGGCAGACCGGCCACACTGTTCGCCTGATCGAGACCGACCCGCAGGGCACCCTTTCGCGCTGGCAGAGGCGCCGCGGCATCGCTGACCTGCTGGTCGAGACTGTCTACGACGCCGACCAGATCGAATCCCGCCTGCAATCGCTTGGGCGCGGTGGCGTGACGCTCACGATCATCGACACCGCGGGCGGCATCTCGGCCGCGACGACGGCGGCGATCCGCTATGCCGATTTCTGCATGATCCCGGCGCGTCCTTCGGTCGCCGATATCGAGGCCACCGCCTCGACCCTGGCCACTGTTCGGGCCTGGCAGAAGCGCTTCGCCTTCATCCTCAACCAGACGCCGATCCGCGGACAGCGCATCAACATCGCCGCCAGCGCGCTCGGCGACGAAGCCGCGCGCGAGCTGGACGACGTGCTGGCACGTCCCTTCATCGTGACGCGCAACGATCATCAGGACGCGCTCGCCGCCGGCCTCGCCGTGAGCGAATTTTCTCCCTTCGGCAAATCCTCCGATGAGATCCGCGATCTCTGGCGCTGGACCGAGACGCGTTTGAACGGCGGCATCGCCGCCGGCGCGGAAGCCGCCAGCTCGCTTTCGGGCGTCGAGTTTCCGATCATCCTGTCACCCGATCACCTGAAGCCGAACGCCGAGGGAGCCGCGCCGCAACCGCCTTCGACTGGCGGCGAGAGTATTACCTCCTGGGATTCACTGTTCTAGTTCGG
>DATMZZ010000143.1:0-13148 GCA_035573175.1 Allostellaceae bacterium | reverse complement strand
CAACCGCCTCATCCTTGCGCTCGGCTGGGCGAGCGACCCGCCTTTCGACATCTACTCCTGGTGGGGCATCATCTTCGTCCATCTGATGACGAACACCCTCGCCGTGCAGGTGATGCTGTTCACGCCGGCCTTCCGCAACATCGATTCATCGCTTCTTGAGATGGCCCGCGTCGCGGGCTGCGGTACGCTGGGAATGCTCTGGCGCGTCATCCTGCCGGTCCTGGCGCCGACCATCCTCGTCGTGGTGCTGCTCGGCACGATCCGCTCGCTCGAAGCTTTCGAGATCGAGCTGATCCTCGGGCCGCCGGCGAAGATCGCCGTGTTCAGCACCGCGATCTATCAACACGTCTTCGATTCGCCGCCGACTTACGGTGGGGCTTTCGCGCTCAGCATCGCGGGCATCGCGCTGATGGCGCCCTTCGTCGCCGCGCAGCAGATGATCGCGCGCCGCCGCGCCCGGGCGACGGTGGCCGGAAAATTCTCGGCGCGCATCGCCGAGCTCGGCCGCTGGCGCTGGCCGCTTTTCGCGCTCGTCTTTCTGCTGCTCGGCGCGATGACGATATTGCCCGTCGTGTTCATGCTGCTCGGCAGCTTCATGGAGGTGTTCGGTTATTTCGATGTGCCGGACGGCGCCTTCACCCTGGCGCATTGGGCGAGCGTGTTGCAGGACCCGCTCTTCCTCGGCTCGCTCTGGGATACGCTCGTCGTCGCGGTATCGGCGGCGGTGTTGTCGATGCTACTCTTTCCGCCGATCGCCTATCTCGTCGTGCGTACGCGCTATCTCGGCCGCGGCGCGCTCGATTTCCTCACCTGGCTGCCGACAACGGTGCCCGGCATCGTCATCGGCCTCGCGCTGCTCTGGGTGTTCTTGAAGACGCCGGGCCTCAAGCAGATTTACGGCCATCCGGTCGGGCTGGTGCTGGCCTTCACCCTCGCGGGCATGGCGCTCGGCGTGCAGATCATCAAGGCGTCGATCATGCAGCTCTCGCCCGAACTGGAGGAGGCGGCGCAGGCCGGCGGCGCGAGCTGGCTCGCGACGATGCGCAAAATCGTACTGCCGTTGGTTGCGCCGGCGGTGGCGGTGGTCGGCATCCTCGAATTCGTCGCGGCGACGCGCGGCGTCAGCACCGCGGTGCTGCTGTCATCGCATGCGACGCAAACCCTCGCCGTGTTTCAGCTCAAATATATCGAGGCCGGCGATCTCGAGACGGCGAGCGTCGTCGGCATCGTGCTCCTCGCGCTCAGCACCGGCGTCGCGCTCGCCGGCCGCCTGTTCGGCCTGCGCTTCGGTCTCGGTGAGCGCTAAGAGCACTCGCCGCGACAGGATCGGGCTTCTTGCACCGGCGGACAGGGTACCGAGCCGTAAGAGCAAAAGATGCAGCAATCGCCTGCTTTCGGTCGCAGTGTCGCGCCACACTGGCCGCAGACATAGAGGATCTGGCAAGCATTCGTCGGCATCGTCTCACGCTTGATGGCGCCGCAGTGCGGACATTCGACGTCCGAATGCGTGAGGATTTTCGGCTGCTGGCTTCGCGCGCGCCCGCGGAGGGCCTTCTGGCGAGAATGCCGTGCACGGCCCTCCGCTGCGGCCATTTACTCGACCACCAGGGTCGGGTGCAGCACGATCGGCTGCGAGATATTGTAGAAGTTCGGCGAGGTCGCCATGACGGCCTTGTGGATCCTGAGGAACTGGTCTTTCGTGCCGTTGCCCTTGATGCGAACGGTGTAGGCGAGGCTCTTATAGCCCGGCGCGACGTTTTCATCGAGGCCGAGGAAGCCGCGCAGATCGATATCGCCTTCCGTTTCGATTTCTAGTTTCTCGAGCGTGATCCCTTCGACCGCGCAAAGCGCGGCATAGCCGACGATCATGCAGGCGTTGAGCGCGGCGATCAGGTATTCCTGCGGATTGGCGTTGGCGTTCGAGCCGCCCAATTCGAGCGGCTCATCGATGTCGAGCGAGAACCGCCGCCGAATGGTCTCGCCGCCAAGCACGAAGCATTCCACCTGCGCGCGCGACTTCGTCTGGTTTTGCCACGCGCTGGCGACGCGCCAATGGGTCATGCCTTTCGCCGGCTCTTGCTTGACCGTGTCAATCAGGGTCTTGAGATTGTCGACGTCGAGGCCGTTGACCATTTGATGCTGGTTTTGAACCGTATCCATGATGCGTCTCTCTCTCCTGTTGTCCGGTTGCTGCCAAGGTGTTTTCAATGCAGCGCGCTCAATGCCGCTGTGATGCGGGTGCCTTGCTGCTCGGTGATCAGGCTCGACAGGACCTCGAGGAAGTGAGGGTGCTGTGCGCCCGAGAAGATGTACTGCCAGCGGTATGCGGCGAGGATCGCCTCTTGGAGGCGAGCGCTGTTGTCCATCGATATTTCACGTCCGCAGCTCGCGACGAAGTAGCGGCTATCCTCCGCGGCCTGCGCTTGCAGGATCGCGTCGACCGCGCGAACGAGTGCGATGAATTCGTCGACCGATTTGTCTCGCTCCGTGGCGGTGAGCGTGTGGTCGTGCCGGGCCCATTCGAGCTCGTCCAGAATCGCGTGCTGGCTTTCCTCCTTCCAATGGAACATGAAAACGTCCTTGAAGAGCGGCGACAGCGCCTTGTCCGGAGCGATGCTTTCCCTCGCGTGAAGCTGGGTGAAGAGCTCGATGAACAGTGTGAGGGCGAGCACCGCCCAGGTGCTGGTTGCCAGCACCGCCTTCGCGACATCGTCCGGGTGAGGAGCGAAGGTGTAGCCCGGCGGCATCTTCTCGGCGACGAGCCGCTCGATGCGGCGGAACAATTCCTGGTGCTTCAATTCCTCGTCGCTGAATCGCACCATCGCTTCCAGAGCAGTCTGGTCGCCGAGACTGTGCTCATGGGCGATCTCGAGAATCTTGGTGGTGATGAAGCGCTCGACGAGCCCGAAGATGTTGGCATAGGTGCGGCCTTGGATCTGGCTGAGATAGCGTTTCTCCTCCTCGGAAAGGAAATCGAGTTGGCTGACCTGCGAGAGGCCGTCCGGCAAAAATTTCTGACTGCGATCGAAGCTGCGCCCGCGGATGACATCCTTGTCGATATCCCAGCGGGCAATTTTCGACGCCAAAATGCATCGGCCGTAGCCGATATCGCCCGTGACAGCGGTGTCCATGAGTGTTCCTCCACGAAAGCGTGTTTTTCAGGCGTGCATTATCTGCGGCAGCTTCCGTGGAATGAATGATCCGGCGTCCCGATCGCTTGACCGGGATGCCTTAATTCGAAGATGAGTGCGGAGAACATGTAGGCGTCTCAGCAAATTGCCTTAGAGCCAAACACTGTGTGACAGCGCTACGTTGAGTAACGACGAATTAAATGAGGCGCCGCTGGGTTGGATCGTAGTATTTTTACGACGCGACCTTTCGCCAGCGATTGATGGCGGCTTATACGCTGGTCGCGGGTTATCGACCCCAGCCTGGTTGAACGAAACGCAGGCAGATCGATGGATGCACTTTCAGATGTGTTGCGTCTGGTGCGGCTGGAAGGCGGCGTTTTTCTGCGCGCCGAATTCACCGCGCCGTGGTGCATCCGCTCGCAGGTCGCGGCATCCGATTGCGCGCCGTTGCTGACCGATGTCGATCGCCTGATCCTCTATCATTATGTGGTCGAAGGACGATGTGCATTCGTTGTCTCGGGCCAGCCGCCGATGGAGATCGGGCCCGGCGATGCGGTCATTTTTCCGCGGAACGATCCGCATGTCATGGGAAGCGACATCAGCTTGGAGCCGATCGACTCGCATAGTATCTTGAAGCCGTCGTCGTCGGGGAATCTCGCTTACATCAATCATGGCGGCGGTGGCGCGATGACGCGCATCGTCTGCGGTTTCCTCGGCTATCGCCGGGTCGAGGGAAATCCGCTGATCGATGCTTTGCCGCCGGTGCTGCATCTCGATACGCGCGAAAGCAGTGCGGCGGCATGGATCCAGAGCTCGTTCCAATTCGCGGCTGACGAGACCGCAATGGGGCGCGCCGGGACGGATTCGGTGCTCGCGAAGATATCGGAGCTGCTCTTCGTCGAGGCGATCCGGCGCTACATCGATGCGCTGCCTGAAGCGGAGAAGGGGTGGCTCGCGGGCTGCAAGGATCCCTTCGTCGCGCGCGCTCTCGCCGAGCTCCATACCGCGGTCGGCGAGCTATGGACTCTCGATCGGCTCGCGCGCCAGGTCGGACTTTCGCGGTCGGCGCTGTGCAATCGATTCACGGCATTGGTCGGCGAGCCGCCCATGCGCTATCTCACGCAATGGCGATTGCATGTCGCCGCGCAGCGTCTGCGCAGCACGCGATCTCCCTTGATCTGCATCGCGCAAGAGGTTGGGTTCGAAACCGAGGAGGCGTTCAATCGCGCCTTCAAGCGCCGTTACGGTAAGCCGCCGGCGACCTGGCGGAATCATCTGACCGGCCAATCGGCCGCGATGATGTGAAGCTTGGCTTGCTGGCCGCCAGCCTGCCGGATATCGCGCTCTAGGCTTAAAGCCGCCGCGGCTACTGGAAGCTGATGAGATCGGAGCGGCTCAAGGTCGAGGTCCTCGGCTTCAGCGCCTCGTTGGTCGGGTTCGCCGCGTTCTGGTTGAGAATCGCGTAGATGCCGATCGGGATCTCGTAATCCGTCGGCGCGCTGGTCGTGTCGGTAGGGGCGACGACGGTGTAGCCGCGCAGGGTCGCGCCGACCGAGGTGTAGAGGAGCGAGCCGCTGACCTTCCAGCCGGTGAGGATGATCGTCGTGATGCCTTTCGCCTTCAGCACATTGTCGAGTTCGGTCGAGAAGAACCGGTCCTGGCCTTTCGAGGGAATCAGCGGATCGCCCGCGGCGGGTTTCACCGCCGGCATCCATTTTTCCATGTTCGCTTCCTGCGTCGAATAGGCGACCAGCATCCCGGCCTTGCGGGCGCGTGCGATGAGACCGGCGATCTTCGGCACCATGCTTTCGACGCATTTCGGCTGCCTCGAGCAAATCGGCTCGATCACGTCGGAGACGAAAAGCGCCGTCGTCGCGGGCTTCAGTGATACGGCAACCGGAGCGGGCGGCGCGGGCATCTGCACCGACATCATCGGCGGGCCGCCGGTGGGTGTGCCGGATTGCGCGGCGGCGCTGGTCGCGCCGATCGCCAAGGCGAGGCTGCTCAACAGCATCTCTTTCATCCAGGTCATCCTCGTCCCCCTTTATTGATGGTGGCAAAACATAAACATGGTGCTATCGGCCGGGGAAGCGGATCGCTGAGCAAACCTGCGTGATCGAACCCGCTCGACGGCCTGCCGAATCACGCTAAGCTTCGGCCACGATGATGATGCGCTGCTCCAAGAACCTCCTGCTTTCCATTCTCGTCTTTGCGCTAACGGTGGCGGCGATGCCGTCGCCGACTATGGCCGAGACAAGCCTGACGGTCGGCAAGGCCTCCAACGACTCCGACTCGATCATTCCCGTCAATGTCGGCGACCAGCTCGGCTATTTCAAAAAACGCGGGCTCGCGCTGAAGATCGTCGATTTCGAGGGCGGCGGCAAAATGATCCAAGCCATGGCCGCTCACAGCATCGATATCGGCATTGGCGCCGGCATACAGCTCGCCTTCATCGCCAAAGGCGTGCCGATGAAGGCGGTGTGCGAGAGCACGACGACGCTGCCCTATTTCAGCTTCGGCGTGCCGGCGGATTCGTCCATCCACACGATGGCCGATCTCAAGGGCAAGAAGATCGGCGTTTCCACCATCGGCTCGCTCAACGATTGGCTGGCGACCGAGTTCGACCGGTCGCAAGGTTGGGGACCGGGCGGCACGACTCATGTCGCCATCGGCAGCAACTTCCCCGCCATCGTCGCAGCGTTTCGCGCGCACCAGATCGACACGTATGTGGGGGGCACGACGACCTTCCTCGGTATGGAGGAAAACGGGGTTGGCCGGCTGCTCTTTCCGGTCAGCGCCTACGAAGGCAGCGTCGCTTCGGGTGCGATCTTTGCGTCGAACGAGCTGATCTCGACCAATCCCGAGGCGATCCGGGCCTTCCTCAGCGGCTGGCTCGAGACCACGGACTTCATCCGCACGCACAAAGCGGAAGCGGTGCCGATCATGGCCGGCATCACCCACTTTTCGCAGAGCGTGACGTCCCGCGACTATGACATCGTCAAGGACATGTATTCGAAGGATTGCCGCTTCGATAAGCAATCGCTGGAGACGCTGAAGCGCTCCTTCATCGAGCTGAAAACCCTCGACACGCCGCCGGACATGTCGACCCTCTATACCGAGGCGTTCCTGCCGAAGTGAGCGGGGCGGGCGGGCGCCGGGCGATAGGTCCGCTTGCCCTTGTCCATCCGCGCCCCTCTCTTTATACCCCGCACCTATGAGGATTCTCTTCGTCACGGCGACGCGAATCGGCGACGCCGTGCTGTCGACCGGGGTGCTGTCCCATCTGCTCGATCGCTACCCCGGCGCCCGCCTCACGATCGCCGCCGGGCGCGACGCCGCGCCGCTTTTCGCCGATGTGCCGGGGCTCGAGCGCATCATCACCATCGAAAAGCAGCGTTGGCGGATGCATTGGCTCGGGCTTTATCGCGCGGTGGCGCTGAAGCGCTGGGACGTGGTCGTCGATCTGCGCGCTTCGGCGCTCGCCTATCTCCTCTGGACGAAGCAGCGCTACGTCGCGCAGAAGCGCCAGGTTGGCGAGCATCGCATCAAGCAGATGGCGCGCATCTTTGGCCTCGACACCCCGCCATCGCCGCGTTTGTGGATCGCGCCGGCGCGCGAAGCCGAAGCCGCAAGCCTTGTCCCGCCCCTTTCTGCTTCAGGTTTGGGCGCGCCGGTGCTGGCGATCGGTCCGGCGGCGAATTGGCGCGGCAAGGAATGGCGCGCCGAGCGCTTCGCCGAGCTGGCGCAGCGTCTGACGGCGCCGGGCGGACTCTTTCCGAATGCGCGCGTCGCCGTAATGGCGGCGGCGCATGAGCGGCCGCAAGCCTTGCCGCTGATCGAGGCGCTGGGCCATCGCGCGATCGATCTCGTCGGCAAGATTCATCTGCTGACGGCGGCGGCGGTGATCGAGCGCACCGCGCTCTTCATCGGCAACGACACAGGCCTCATGCATCTCGCCGCGGCGACGGGCACGCCGACGCTCGGCCTCTTCGGGCCGAGCCCGATCGATCAATATTCGCCGTGGGGGCCGCATACAGCGGTGGTCGCGACCGCGATCCCGCATCGCGATCTCATTCCGCCGGACTTCGATCGACTCACCACCGACACGCTGATGGACAGTCTCAGCGTCGACATGGCCGAGGAAGCCGCGCGCCAGCTTTGGGCGCGTGTCGCCGGCAAGGCCGCGTGAGCGATGGCGCATGTCGTGATGACCGATGACGGTATTGCGTTCGACGGTATGAGCCCGGCGCGTGGACCACTCGGCGGCGCGGAGGCCGCGTTTCTCGCCGCGGCCGAAGCACTTGCCGCGCGCGGCCATCGCGTCGAGGTGCGCAATCGTTGCGCCGCGCCGATGAGCCATAACGGCGTCGCCTGGGCGCCGCTCGCCGGCGGTGTGCCCGCGCGCTGCGATCTCTATATCGCCAATCGCAGCAATCATCTCATCGGCCTCGCGCCGCAAGCGCGGCGGCGCGCTTTCTGGATGCACAATCCGGGCCGCTATTTGCGCAAATGGCGCTATGTCAGCGCGCTGTGGCGCTATCGCCCGGTGATCATCACTACCGGCCGCTATCATGAATCGACCGTGCTGCGCTGGATGCCGAGCGGCGGCCGCGTTTCGATCCCTTACGCGATCCCGGATGCCTTCCGTCACGCGACGCCGCTCACCGTGGCGCCGCCGCCGCGCGCGATCTTCACCTCGAACCCGCTGCGCGGCCTCGATTGGCTGCTCGATGTTTGGGAACAACGCATCAACCCGGCACTGCCGCAGGCCGAGCTGCATCTCTATTGCGGGCCGTCGGTTTATGGCGCGGTCGGCGAGGCGAAAGCTGCGCCAATGCGTGCGCTGCTCTCGCGCGCCGATAGTCTCGCGAGCAAAGGCGTGCGGCTGTTTGCGCCGCTGCCGCGGGCCGAGCTTATCGCGGCGCTGCGCCAGAGCCGCGTGATGCTGTATCGCGGCGACGAGAACGAGACCTTCTGCATGGCGGTCGCCGAGGCGCAGGCGCTCGGCGTGCCGGCGGTGGTGCAGGCTTTGGGCTCGCTGCCCGAGCGGGTGCAGAACGGCGTTACCGGTTTTGTCGCGGGCGATGATGAAAGCTTCGCCGCGCATGCGATCGCCTTGCTCCGCGATGATGCGCTGTGGCGGCAACAGCATGAAGCGGCGTTGCGTTTGCAAAAAGGCCTCGGCGCGGATGAGGTTGCACAGCGTTTCGAGGCGATTGGCGCCGAAGAGGCGAGGACGGCATGACGCGCATCTTGCAAGCCATGGCCGGTGCGCCGCATGGCGGGGCGGAGGCGTTCTTCGAGCGGCTGGCGACCGCGCTTCATCATGCCGGCGAGACGCAGCAGCTCATCATCCGCCGCGAACCGAGCCGCGCGGCGCGGCTGCGCGCCGTGGGGCTGCCGGTCGAGGAAGTCGCGTTCGGCCGTGCGCTCGATTTCATCACCGCGCGGCGCTTCGCCGCCGTCGTGCGCGAATTCAAGCCGCGTGTCGTGCTGACCTGGATGAGCCGCGCGACGATCTATTGTCCGCGCGGCGATTTCGTCCATGTCGCACGGCTCGGCGGTTATTACGATCTGCGTTATTACAAGAACTGCGATCATCTGATCGGCAACACGCGCACGCTCACCGAATGGATGGTGAAGGAAGGCTGGCCCGAGAGCCGCGTACATTATTTGCCGAATTTCGCCGAACTCGCGCCGGCACCACCGGTGCCGCGCACCAGCCTCGACACGCCCGCCGATGCGCCGCTCGCCATCGCGCTCGGGCGGCTGCATCCGAACAAAGGCTTTGATGTGCTGCTCGCCGCGGTGGCGAAAGTGCCGGGACTCTATCTGTGGCTCGCGGGCGAGGGGGCGCTGCGCGCGGCGCTGCGCCGCCAGGCGGCATCGCTCGGCATCGAAGATCGCGTGCGTTTTCTGGGCTGGCGCCAGGATGTCGGCGCGCTGCTGGCGACGGCGGATATGCTGGTCTGCTCGTCGCGGCGCGAGCCGCTCGGCAACACGATCATCGAAGCATGGGCCGCGCACAAACCGGTGGTCGCCTGCGCTGCTGCCGGCCCGGCCGAGCTGATCGAGAATGACAAGACCGGGCTGCTCGTGCCGATCGACGATGGCAATGCGCTCGCCACAGCCATGCGCGGCCTCGTTCAGGATAAAGCACGCGCCGCTGCGCTCGCCGAGGCCGGCCATGCCGTGTTCGAGGCGCAATTCAGCGAGCCGCGCGTCGTCGCGCGCTATCGCGCATTTCTCGAGACGGTGACGCGCTGATGTGCGGCATCGCCGGCATGATGAGCGTCAATGGCGAAGCGCCGCCGCGCCAGCGATTGCAGGCGATGGAGAAGGCGCTGAGCCATCGCGGTCCCGACGGCAACGGGCATTACAGCTCGGGCGATGTCGGCATGGTGCAGACGCGGCTCGCGATCATCGATCTCGCGACCGGCGATCAGCCGCTCTACGAGCCGGGCGGCGCTGCCCTGATGGCGAATGGCGAGATCTACAATTACCTCGAGCTTCACGCCGAGGTGCCACAGGCAAAAGTCGCTACCGGCTCGGATTGCGAGCTGCCGCTGCATCTCTATCGCAAATTCGGCCTCGATTTTCCGAAGCATCTGCGCGGCATGTATGCGATCGCGCTGCACGATCCCGCGGCGGGGCGGCTCGTGCTGTGCCGCGATCCCTTCGGCATCAAGCCGCTTTATTATGCCGAAACCGCGCAAGGTTTCGTCTTTGCCTCGGAGCCGCAGGCGATCCTCGCTTCGGGTGCGGTGCCGGTCGAGTTGGTGCGGCAATCGCGTAACGAATTGCTCGAGCTGCAATTCACCACCGGCCGCGACACGATCTTTGCCGGCATCTCGCGCGTGCTGCCGGGAGAAACGCTCGTCGTTACCAAAGGCCGCATCGTCGAGCGGCGGCGTATCGAGGCGCTGCCGCATGGCGCGATCATGCCGCTCGGCGAGGAGGCGGCGCTCGCCGAATTCGATCGCGTCTTCGAAGAAAGCGTGAAGCTGCATCAGCGATCCGACGTGCCTTACGGCATGTTCCTTTCTGGCGGCATCGATTCCTCGGCGGTGCTGGCGATGATGGCGCGGCTCAACGAGCGGCCGGTCAAAGCCTTCACCATCGGCTTCAGCAGCACGGCGGTGAGTGATGAGCGCGAAGCAGCGCGCGCGGTTGCGCAGGAGCTCGGCGCCGAGCATGTCGAGGTCGATTTCCGCGAAGGCGATTTCTGGACACTGCTGCCCGAGATCGCTCGCGCGATGGACGATCCCGCCGCCGATTACGCGATCCTGCCGACTTACAAACTCGCCGCGACGGCACGCGAGGCAGGGCTCAAAGTAATTTTATCCGGCGAGGGCGGGGACGAGCTCTTCGCCGGCTATGGCCGCTATCGCAGCGTCGGCCGGCCCTGGTGGGCGGGCGGCAAGCTGCTGCGCGCGCGCGGCAATCTAGACAAGCTTGGCATCCTGCGCGGCGATCTCGCCGGCTGGCGCGACGGCGTCGCGGCGGCCGAGCTTGCGGCGCAGGACGGTGTGCGCACGCGGCTGCAGTTGGCGCAGGCGACGGATTGCGCCGACTGGCTGCCGAACGATCTGCTGACGAAGCTCGATCGCTGCCTCATGGCGCATGGCGTCGAAGGCCGCGTGCCGTTCCTCGATCCGGGCGTCGCGGCGTTCGCGTTCCGCTTGGCGGACGAGGTGAAGGTGAAACGCGGCCTTGGCAAATATCTGCTGCGGCGCTGGCTCGCCGGCCAGTCGAAAGCGGCGGCGCCGATGGCGAAGAAGCGCGGCTTCACCGTGCCGGTCGGCGAATGGATCGCGCGGCGCGGCGCGCAATTAGGTCCTCTGGTGGCGGCGCAACCAGGAATACGTGAGATATGTCTCGACGGCAGCGTCGAGAAGCTCTTTACCGCCGCGGCGGAGAAACGCGCCGGCTTTGCCGCGTGGACCTTGCTGTTCTACGCGCTTTGGCATCGGCACCACATTCAGCGCCTCGCGCCGGCGCCGGATGTGTTTGCGGCGTTGGCGGGGTAAAGAAAAATTTCCTACCCGACGAAAGTCGGGGCCCATTCATCTACATCGTGCTGTTGACC
This sequence comes from Allostellaceae bacterium, assembly GCA_035573175.1. Taxonomy (GTDB): domain Bacteria; phylum Pseudomonadota; class Alphaproteobacteria; order ATCC43930; family CGMCC-115725; genus CAIKMD01. The sequence goes on along the minus strand of DATMZZ010000143.1, from coordinate 1,928 downwards.
AATGGGTCCCGGCTTTCGCCGGACGAGAAGCAATGGGAAGCGGGGGAATTTCCTAAAATCACCGGTAATCGCGCGGCGGAAATGAAGATCGCCTTAATTTTTGCGGCGCTAGTCTCGGCGCATGAGCGATGCGTACGGCACGTCCCGCGGCACGATGCTGCGCCGAGCCTTTCTGCTGCTGATCGGTTGCGGCTCTGCGGCTTATAGTGTTCCGCGCTATTTCAGCAGCATGGATTTCAGCGCCGGCTCGCGCGACGCGGCTGTGCCGACACCGCCGCGCCCTCAATCTCAACCTCAGCCTCAACCCCGCCGCATCGATAAAGCTCCGGTCGCCGAGGCACCGACGACCGAGACCTATCACGCGCAGCGCGGCAACCAGTTCTATGTGACCGGCTCGGTCAACGGCAATACGGTCCGTTTCCTGGTCGATACCGGCGCCACCTGGGTCGCGCTGACGCAAGACGATGCGAAGTTGCTCGGCTTCAATCTCTCGACCTTGAAATGGGATGTGCGAACGAACACGGCGAACGGCATCGCGACGAATGCCGCCGTCACGCTCGGCGACGTCCGTCTCGGCCGCATCATCGAATACAACGTGCCGGCCATCATCATGCATCAAAGCGGCATCTCGCTTCTGGGCATGTCATTCCTGTCGCGCTTACGCTCCTGGCAGATCAGCAACGGCGTTTTGACCATCGCTTCGTGAGCCATCGCATCTTGTAGCGTGGCTCGCTACTCTCGGTCCCAGAACGGGACCGGGAGGAGAACGCCGTTGAGGCCGTTACGCTGCCTTGCGCTTGCTCTGGCCGCTGCGCTGCTTGTCGCGCCGGCGCATGCCGCCGATAAAGTCACCGTCACCTATGCGAGTTTCGACGCGCTCTACGCGCCCTATTTTCTCGCGCGCGATCATGGCTATTTCGCGAAAGAGGATATCGATATCGAGCTGATGCAGGCGGGTGGCGGTACGTCGACGCCGGCGCTCATCGCGGGCAGCGTGCAGTTCAGCTCGTCCTCCGGCTCGGCGATCACCGCGATCCTGCGCGGCGCGAAGCTCAAAGTCATCATGACGCTGGCCGTGTCGTTGCCCTGGAAGCTCTGGGCGACGAGCCCCGAGATCGAGACGCTCGCCGATCTCAAAGGCAAGCCGGTCGGCGTCGAGACCAGCGGCGGGCTCGACGAGTTGGCGATGCGCGCGGCGCTGATGAAGGCCGGCCTGCCGCAGGATTACGTTGCCTACAATCCGGTCGGCGTCGGCGGCGCGCAGCGCATCGCGATCATGGAGCATGCCTCGCTGCCGGCGATCTTCCTCTCCTATATCGAGGAGCGGATCGCGCGCCAGCGCGGCGCGCTCGCGCACGGCCATGTACTGATCGATTTTCCGCACGATCTGAAGATGCCGTATAACGGCCTCGCGACCAGCCAGGCGCTGATCGACAGCAATCCCGGCCTCGTGAAGCGCTTCGTCACCGCCGTGGTCATGGGCATGCGCGAGATGAAGGCCGACCGCGCCGCGACACTCGCCGCGATGGAGAGATACGCGAAGAACACCAATCCCGAGACGCTGAGCGAGGCGCTCGACGATACAACGCCGACCGTGCTGCAGAAGGCCGAGGCGACGGCGGAAGAGCGGCAATTCGATCTGAAGCTCCGCGGCTCGATGCTGAAGCTCTCGGAGAGAGCGCTGCCGCGGCTCGATCAGGTCTATGATTATTCCTACGTCGAGCAAGCGATCGCCGCACTCGACAAGAGCGGCTGGAAACCGAATTGAAGAGGTCCTCCCTCACCCTCCCACGCTAACGCGTGGGTCCCTCCCTCTCCCCAGCGGGGAGAGGGTTGGGGTGAGGGGACTTCGCTACTTTCTAATCGCTCACCGCCGTCAGACCCGGGATCACGGCCTGCTCGGCGGTGATGTCGACGTCCTTGTCGCC
>DATMZZ010000142.1:0-6422 GCA_035573175.1 Allostellaceae bacterium | reverse complement strand
AGAAAAGCACCGGGCCCCGAACCGAGGAGGGCAAGGCGAAGGTCGCGCGCAATGCGCTCCGCCACGGGCTGCGTGCCGAGAAAGTCGTGATCTTCGACGAGAAGAGTGCCGATCTGGAGGCTTTCGTCGCGGAGCAGCGTGCTGCTTATCAGCCAGCGGACGCGGTCGAGGATCAACTCGTCGAGCGCATCGCCCTCTGCGCCTGGCGGCTGCGCCGCATCTATCGCGCCGAGGCCGACATCATGGAATGCTGGCGCAAGGCCGATATCGGCGTGCGCGAAGATATCGATATCGCCGCGGCCTTCGACAGCGATCCGAACGAAATGTCTGCGCTATCCCGCTATGAAGCGTCGCTCGACCGCTCGCTCAACCGGGCCTATGTGCAGCTCGAGCGGCGGCAAGCGCGGCGCCGCGGCGAGGCGGTGTCTGCGCCGATCGCGGTTTCAGTTACCGGCTTCCGCAGCGTTACGCGCGCGAGAGAGGCCGCCGCACAAAACGAAATTTGCCGAACAAAGCCAATTTCCCAAAGCGAATCAGCGGCCCTGCCCACGCCGCACAGCACTGAAAGTTGACCGCGGGGCGTTTAGTAGGCTTATTAGCGGCACAGGGAGGCAAAGTTCGGGTATGTGGGAAGCCGCGTGGCAGGCGCTGATGCTCATTTTGGAGCCGGAGCGCCTAGCGATCATGACTGCTGGCGTCGTTCTGGGCCTGAGCCTCGGCGTCATTCCGGGGCTCGGCGGCGTCGTCGGCCTCGCGATCCTTATCCCCTTCACCTATCACCTCGACACGTTCTCCGCGTTTGCCTTGCTGCTCGGCATGGCGTCGGTGACGACGATCTCCGACCTCATCCCCGCCGTGCTCTTCGGCGTGCCTGGCACGGTCGGCGCGGCGGCGACCATCCTCGACGGCCATCCGCTCGCCCGCATGGGCCAGGCGGCGCGCGCTTTCGGCGCCGGCTATGGCGCCTCGCTGATCGGGGGCCTTTTCGGCGCACTGCTGCTCGCCCTCGCCATTCCGGTGCTGCGGCCGGTGGTGCTCTATCTCGCCTCACCCGAGCTGCTTTCCTTCTGCATCTTCGGCCTGTCGATGGTCGCCGTGCTGTCAGGCAAGGCGCCGCTCAAGGGCCTCACCGCCGCCGGCCTCGGCCTGATGCTGGCGATGATCGGCGGCGACGCGCAGACCGGCACGCTGCGCTGGACCTTCGGCTCGCTCTATCTCTGGGACAAGCTGCCGCTGGTCCCCTTCACCCTCGGCATTTTCGCCATCCCCGAACTCATCGACATGGCAGCGACGCGCAGCTCGGTCGTGAGTGCTGATCGCGGCGCGCGCATCGATCTTCACGGTCAGTGGCAAGGTTGGCGCGACGCGCTGACGAATTGGTGGCTGATCCTGCGCTGCTCGGCCTTGGGCGCGTTTTTGGGCGCGGTGCCCGGCCTCGGCGCGGCAGTGATCGACTGGATCGCCTATGGCCATGCCATCCGCACCGAGAAGAACACCGAGAATTTCGGCAAGGGTGATGTCCGCGGCGTAATCGCGGCGATCGCATCGGACAACTCCAAGGAAGGCGGCCATCTGGTGCCGACGATTGCGTTCGGCGTGCCGGCCGGCGCGTCGATGGCGCTGCTGCTCTCGGCTTTCCTCATCCACGGCCTCGTCCCTGGGCCGGAGATGCTGACCAAGCATCTCGACGTCACCTATTCGATCATCTGGACACTGACCCTCTCGCATGTGATGGGCGCGGTGATCTGCATCGCGGCGAGCGGATTGTTCGCGCGGCTCGCGGTGGTGCGCGCCGGGCTGCTGGTGCCGCTCGTGCTGATGGTGATCTTCCTCGGCGCTTTCGAGGGCTCGCAGGCCTGGGGCGATCTCTATTCGCTCGTCCTCTTCGGCGCGCTCGGCTGGGTCATGAAGCATCTCGGCTGGCCGCGGCCGCCGCTGATTTTGGGCTTCGTGCTCGGCGGCATCTTCGAGCGCTATTTCTTCATCTCGACCCAGATCTACGGGGCCGAATGGGCGCTGCGGCCGGTGGTGCTGGTCGTCTTCGCCCTCTGCCTCTGGGTCGTGCTGCCGCCGATGAAGACGCATCTCGCCGGTACGGTCGCGGCGTTCCGCGATCTGCGCGTCGCTTCGCTGCGCTTCGGGCGCGATGCCTGGTTCAGCGTCATTCTCATCGCAACCATCCTTGTCGCGATGTGGTTCTCGCGCTTCTGGCCGCCGGCCGCGAAATTCGTGCCCGATGCCGCCTGCTACATCGCGCTGTTCTTCGCCGTGCTCAATTTTCTGACCGAGGTGTTCGGCGATCCCGCCGCCAAGCTCAGCGGCCCGGCCGAAGCGCCATCATCGGCCGGTGCGGCGGTGCATGAAGCGATGCCCGTCTTCACCGCCGCGATCGAGCTGCGCGGCGTGCGCTGCTTCCTCTGGCTGATCGGCTTCCTCGTCGTCGGCGCCGGCATCGGGCTCCTGCCCGCGCTCTGCCTGCTGACGTTCCTATTGATGCGTTTCGAATTCACCGAGCGCTGGTGGATGTCCGCCGTCTGCGCCGGTGTTGCGACGATCGCGATCTATCTCGTCTTCGACCGCATCTTCGCCCTGCCCTGGCCGCAATCCCTGATCGGCGATCTCTGGCCGGGCTTGCGCGACGTGACTGGCCTCGTCTAGAGGCTGGCTGCACAGAGCAGAGGACCCGCATGCCCGCCACCGCGCTCGATTCGGCGATCTTCCGTGACATCTTCTCGACCGAGGCGATGCGCCGCGTCTTCTCGGACGAGAACCGTATCCAGAAATATCTCGATATCGAGGCGGCGCTGGCGAAAGTTCAGGCGCGGCTCGGCATCATCCCGAAGAACGCGGCCGAAGAGATCGTCAAGCATTGCCAGGTCGCCGAATACGACCTCGCGCTTTTGAAGAAACAGACCGAGCGCATCGGTTATCCGGTGCTGCCGGTCGTGCAGCAGCTCGTCAAGAAATGCGCGAACGGCGTCGGCGAATGGTGCCATTGGGGCGCGACGACGCAGGACATCACCGACACGGCGACGGTGCTGCAGATCCGCGAGGCGCTCGATCTCGTCGAAGGCGAGCTCAAGGCGATCAGCAAGGCGCTCGCCGGCCTCGCCAAGAAATATCGCGATACGCCGATGGCGGGGCGCAGCAATCTGCAGCAAGCCGTGCCGATCACTTTCGGCTTCAAGGCCGCGACTTTGCTCTCGGGCTTCGACCGGCATTTGGAGCGCCTCAAAGAGCTGCGCCCGCGCGTGTTGGTCGGCGAATTCGGCGGCGCCGCCGGGACCCTCGCCTCGCTCGGCAAGGACGGGCTGAAGGTCCAAGAGGGGCTGATGAAAGAGCTCGGTCTCGGCCAGCCGGCGATCGCCTGGCACACGATGCGCGACGCCATCGCGGAGACGGGCTGTTTCCTCGGCCTCGTCACCGGCACGCTCGGCAAGATCGCGACCGATGTGAAGCTGATGATGCAGACCGAGGTCGAGGAGGTGTACGAGCCCTTCGCCGAAGGCCGCGGCTCGTCCAGCACCATGCCGCAGAAGCGCAACCCGATCTCCTGCAATTACATCGTCGCCTGCACCTCGATGGTGCGGCAGAACGTGGCGGCGCTCTTGGATGCGATGGTCGAGGATCACGAGCGCTCGACCGGCCCGTGGGAGATCGAATGGATCTCGGTGCCGGAGATTTTCTGCCTCGCCTCGGGCGCGCTCAACCAGGCGTGCTTCCTGATGGAAGGGCTCGAAGTCGATCCGGCGCGGATGCGCGCCAATCTCGATCTGACGCGCGGGCTCATCGTCTCGGAAGCGGTGATGATGGGGCTTGGCCCCTATCTCGGCCGCCAGCGTGCACATGATCTGGTCTACGACATCTGCCGCAAATCGATCACCGCCAAGGAATCCTTCCTCGATCTACTCGCCGCCGATCCGGATATTTCCAAGCACATGAAGCGCGACGAGCTGGCGAAGCTGGTCGATCCGGCGAATTACCTCGGCGTTGCCGGCGAGATGATCGACCGTGTGCTGGCCGGGCATCGCTGACGATGACGAGCCGCGTGAAGCTGACCCTTGCCTGCGGCGATTACGAAATCCATCGCGGCCTGAAGGAAGGCGCCATCCCGGTCGACGGCGTCGATCTCACCGTGTTGACCGATATGGATTCATCGACACGGCATTGGCGCTTCCTGCGCAACCGCGAATTCGACATCGCGGAATGCTCGTGCTCCTCTTACATCGTCGCGCGCGATCAGGGTCTGCCGTTTCGCGGCATTCCCGTCTTTCCGCATCGCCGCTTTCGGCACGGCTTCGCTTTTATCAACACCACCAAGGGCATCACCAAGCCTGCGGACCTGATTGGCAAGAAAATCGGCGTCAAATCCTTCCAGGTGACGGCGATCAACTGGCTGCGTGGAATCTTGGAGAGCGAATATGGCGTGCCGCATCGCTCGATCGATTGGTATGCCGAGATCGACGAGGATGTGGAATTCACACCGCCGCCGGGCCTGAAGCTGACGCCGCTGCGCCATGACCAAGGCGTCGAAGCCATGCTCGTCGATGGCGAGCTCGACGCAGTGCTGCATTCCGATCTGATCGAGCCCTTCATCAAGAAGGACAAGCGCGTCGCGCGGCTCTTCCCCGATCACAAGGCGGAAGAGCAAGCTTATTTCAAGAAGACCGGCATCTTCCCGATCATGCATATCGTCGCGCTGCGCGAGGAGATCGCCCGAGAATATCCCTGGGTCGCGATCAATCTCTACAAGGCCTTCGAGCGCTCCAAAGAAGCTGCAATGAAGCGGATGGAGAATCCGCGCATCGCACCGCTCGCCTGGTATCGCGAGGCCTGGGAAGAGCAGCAGGAGATACTGGGACACGATCCCTGGGCCAACGGGCCTACGGAACAGAACGCCAAGACGATCGACACGCTGCTGCGCTATTCGCATGAGCACGGGCTGACCAAGCACCGGCTCACCTGGGAGGATATGTTCCTCGACGTGTCGCAAGGCCGCAAGCGCGGCGGCTTCCGCATTTGATTTCTTTGATGAGTGAGGTTCGATGAAAGTCGGTCTTTTCGATCATTTGGAGCAGGCCGACCGCCCGCTCGCCCAGCAATACGATGAGCGGCTGCAATTCCTCGCCGCGGCCGACGAGGCCGGCTTCTATTGCGCGCATGTCGCCGAGCATCACTGCACGCCGCTCAACATGGTGCCCGCGCCGAGCGTCTATCTCGGCGCGATCGCGCGGCTGACCAAGAAAATCCATCTCGGTCCGCTGGTCTATCTGCTGCCGCTCTACTCGCCGCTGCGCCTAGCGGAAGAGATCTGCACGCTCGATCATTTGAGCAAGGGCCGGCTCGAGGTCGGCGTCGGCCGTGGCGTTTCGCCGTTCGAGCTCAAATTCAACAATGTTGATGCCGACTTTTCGCGCGACATCTTCTTCGATGGGTATGAATGCCTCATCAAGGCGCTGAGCAACGACAATTTCTCGCATCAGGGAAAATACTTCACCTATGGCGAGACGCCGATGCCGATGCGGCCGTATCAGAAGCCTTATCCGGCGCTGTGGTACGGCTCATCCAACACGATCGGCTCGGTCTGGGCCGGCGAGCAGGGGCTGCATTTCACCGCCAACGGCCCAACCGCACAGGCCAAGCCCAATATCGCTGCCTTCAAGGAGGCGCTGGCGAAGCGCGGCAGCGCTGCGATGCCCAAGCCCGAATTCAAGGGCGGCGCCGCGATCGGCATCCTGCGCCACATCGTCGTCGCCGAAACCGATGCCGAGGCGCAGCGCATAGCCAAGCCGGCTTTCGAATACCACCTGAAGAGCCTCGAATGGCTGCGCGATCGGGCACGCGCGGCCGGCGGCTCCGACCTCGTCACGCGGCTCAATGTGCGCCGCGGCTCGACCTTCGAGGAATGTAGCGGCAACGGCATGATCCTCGCCGGCTCGCCGGAAACCGTGCGCACCGCGATCGAGCGCGAGATGGCCGAGCTCGGCACCAACTACCTGCTCGCCTATCTCTTCTTCGGCACGCTGACCTATACCGAGGCCAAGCGCTCGCTCGACCTCTTCGCCAAGGAAGTGATGCCGCATCTGGAGAAGATTTAACCGACGTCGTCATTGCGAGCGAAGCGAAGCAATCCAGCATCTCACGTGACGCTCTGGATTGCTTCGTCGCTACGCTTCTCGCAATGACGACCGTGGTTAAGCGCTCAATCCCAATCGACCGGCGCGCGGTCGACCGTCACCGTGCCGTTCGGCGACAGCGTCACGAGATTGACGGTAAGCGCGTAATCGGGCGAGCCCGAATAATACGCTGCGACCTTGTCGCCGCCGACGCGGATATGGCGGTTCCAATGGCCGAGCGCAACGTAATCGGCTTGGGTCGCCACGATCTCCTCATCACCGATCAGCCAGCCGGGCCGGAGATTG
>DATMZZ010000141.1:0-4962 GCA_035573175.1 Allostellaceae bacterium | reverse complement strand
GCAAGCCCGCTAAGGTCGCTATCATCGCTGCTGCGCGAAAACTGGTTATTCTCGCCAATACACTGATCAAGATCGACCAAACCTTCGATCCTGATCATGCTATTGCTTGACAGCCAACACAGTCGCCGGCTTGCGCCGGGGTGACGGCTATCGTTTGTAGATGGCCGGGCTTGCGCCCGGCCATCGCGCGATTGAAGCCGTCAATCCCCGCCCTTCACCGCTTCGGCGGCGATCTTCACCACCTCGGGCGAGGATCGATAGAGCTCGGCGACGAGGTCTTGCACCTCTTGGCCTGAGACCGGCTCCACCTCGAGCTTGGTCTTTTCAGCCTCGGCCAGGAAGGCCGGATCCTTCATCGTATCGTCGAACGCCTTGCGCAAAGCGACGACGCGATCTGCCGGCACACCGGGCGCCGTCGCATAGGGCCGCGCCACGCTCTGGCGCCCGAAGATCAGCTTCAGGGCGGCAAGCTCCTTCGGGTCTTTCGTCTCCTCCGTGACGAGCGGCACATCCGGCAGATCGGGGTGTTTCTTCAGCGCGAGCTGCACCGGAATGAAGATTTCCTTCTTTTGATAGAGATCGTACTTCGTGCTCTTGACGCTCGACCACGACCAGCCGCAGCGCCCGTCGACCTCGCTGCGCTCCATCGCGAGGATCACGTCGCTGCCGCCGGGATAGCCGGTGACGAGCTTGATCTTCATATGGAACATGTGGCGCAGCACGTCGGGGAAGACGTCGGTATCGGAACCAGAGCCCGTGCCGCCGACCGTATAGGACTTCGTCAGCATGTCCTGCCAGGTCTTGATGCCCGTATCGCTGCGGAAGGCGCAGACGCTGACCTCGTTGGTGATGCTGCCGATCCAGTTGAGCTTCTGCGCATCGAATTCGATGCCGGTCTTGTCGAACAGCGGCTGCATCGCCATGCCGCGCGCAAAGGTGGCAATGACCGTCCCATCCTTGGGTGCGACGTTGGCAAGGTAATTCACGACCTTGAGGCTGCCGGCGCCGGGCATGTTCTGCGGCACGACGCTTGGCTTGCCTGGGATGTGATCGCCAAGATGGCGAGCCAGCACGCGCGCGTACAAATCATATCCGCCGCCCGTGCTATAGCCGATGTCGATCGTGACGGTGCGGCCTTTGTAGAAGCTCGCAACATCGGCGGCGAATGCGTGTGGCGCAGCGAGCAGAAGCGCTCCCGCGGCGGCGGCTATTTTAAACATCCCCATCACTTCCTCCTAAAAAAACCGGGTTAAAACCCCGGTGCGTGTTCGACTTGATCGAGCCAATCAAAACCCATTTCGCGCACGATGCGATTGCTGATGACGATCAGCCGGGCTTCGCTTTTCGCATCGGTGTTGAAATGCTGGTGCATCGTGAAGGGCGGCACGTAAAGGAAATCGCCGCGTGTCCATTCGATCTTCTTCGGTTCCTCTTCCCAGGACCATTCGAATTTGTCGAGACAATCGAATTTCAAATCCCAGTGAAGATCGTATCCCGAGCCTTCGGCGACGAAGGCGACTTCTTCCCACATGTGGCGATGCTTGCCGGAGTGGCCGCCGCCGGGAAGGAATTGCATATAGGCCTCGATGCAGCATTCGCGCGTGTTGAGCTTCTCATGGACGAGATGCTTCAAGAGCCCGTCGGGCGAATTCTCGAACGGCATCTCATCGGCATGAACGACGTTACGCAGATTCTCATAGAACGTGCGGAACTGGGCGGATTGTGCGATCGCATCGGTGCGGAAGCTGCAGCTTTCGCCGCCGGTATGGGCGACGTCGCGTTCGTCAGGTGCTTTGGCCATGGTGCTTGTCCTTAAAGATCGGTCGGCGGCTGCCAGTCTTCGTGTCCCTTGATCGGCTCGTTCGGCGGATAGGACACGATTTTCTGAAACAGCAGATGCATGAAGAGGAAGAGCGGCTTCGCCTTCATCACGAGAAGGATTGCCTCGTTCTCGGGATCGTCGTTGAAATGCTGATGGACGCAGCCATTCTCGACGATCATCACATCGCCCGCCTTCCACGGGATGTGGCGGCCGTCATGGATGTCATGGCCATAGCCTTTCAGCACATAGAACACGGCGCTGTTCATATGGCCGTGCTTCTGGCCGAAAGCGCCGGGGCCATAGGCCTCGATATGCGTCTCGATCGATTGCGCGACCATCGCCGCTTGCGGGTTGATGATCTGCTTGCCGTATTGCTGCGGCCCGCCTTTCCAGGGCAGCTTCTTCGACGAATAGACCCGCGGCTGGTCGAGGAGCTGCTTATAAAGATGCGAATAGGTGCCGGCGAGCTCGCGTACGAAGACGCGCCGCTTGGTCCAGCGCTCCCATTTCACCTCGTTCTCGTCTTCCGGCTGATTGTGGCCAAGCCCCGGCGGCTTGCGCTCGTAGAGATCCGTCATCGTTTCCTCGCTTCCGTCCTTCGGGAAGGATAACGAGGCGACTCCCGCGAGACAATTAGGGTGCGCGCTCTTGCCCGCCCTCGCCCTCTTGCCCGACAACGCGTAAATCATGGTATCGTCGTGATGGGAGGTACGCCTATGCCAAAACCGTCGATGCGCTCTTATGTTGCTGCGCAGCAAGATTTCCGCGCCGGCAAAGACAGCCCGAGCGCCTTTCTCGAGCGTTGCCTTGCGACGCTGACCGAGACCGAGCCGCAGGTCCTTGCCTTCGTGCATTATGATGCTGCGGCGGCGCGCGAGGCTGCCGCGCGGTCAACCGCGCGCTGGAAAGAGGGCAAGCCGCTCTCGCCGATCGACGGTATGCCGGTCGGCGTCAAAGACATCATCGAGACACGCGATTTCCCGACCGAGAATGGCTCGGCCTTCTTCAAAGGCTGGCGCACCAATCGCGATGCCGCCTCGGTGACGGCGCTCCGTGAGGCGGGCGCGGTCATCCTCGGCAAGACGGTGACCACCGAATTCGCCACTGCCCCGCCGGGACCGACCCGCAACCCCTGGGACACGCGGCGCACGCCGGGCGGCTCTTCCTCCGGCTCGGCCGCGGCGACCGGCAGCGGCATGATCGCGGCGGGTCTCGGTACGCAGGTGCTCGGCTCGATCCTCCGCCCGGCGAGCTTCTGCGGCTGTGTGGGCTTCAAGCCGAGCCTCGGCGCGATCAATCGCAGCGGCAGCCATGACGGGCTGTCGCAAAGCGTTCATGGTGCGCTCGCGGCGAGCATCGAGGACGCCTGGGTGATCCTGCGCGAGATCGCCGACCGTGCCGGCGGAGATCCCGATTATCCTGGCCTCTTCGGCCCGGCCGCGCCGCCGCCGGCGCAAAAGCCGCTGCGCCTTGCCGTCCTCGAAGGGCCGGGCTGGAGCAAGGCCGCGCCGGAAGCGCTTGCGACGTTCGATGCGGCCCTGTCGAAGCTCGGCGCGGCTGGCGTGACGCTCGTTCGGCGCAAAGAAAGCGCTGCGCTCGAAGCGACGGAAGTCGCGCTGAACCGCGCGATGCCGGTGTCGCAGCTCATCAATGCCTTCGAATCCCGCTGGGCGATCAAATCCTATCGTGCGAGCGACGCGTCAAAGCTCACGCAATTCGCGCGCGACCGGCTCGTCGACGCGGAGCGCATCACCCTCGATCAATATCGCGCCCGCCGCGCCGAACGCACCGCGATCCGCACGATCTATGCGTCGCTCGCCGGCGAGGTCGATGGCGTGATCACGATCTCGGCGACCGGGCCTGCGCCGATTGGGCTCGAGAGCACCGGCGATTCGATCTTCGTCGTCGCGGGCTCCTGCCTCGGCGTGCCCGCGATCTCGTTGCCGCTGCTGACGGTCGAGGATCTGCCGCTCGGACTTCAGCTCCTGGGCTTCCTCGATCGCGATGCCGAGCTGATCGGGACGGCGCGCTGGGTGCGGGACACGCTCACCGCCAAGGGCTGAGCAGATAAAGAAGCGGGAGAGGGCATGCATTTCCGGCTGTCGAACGGCCTTGCGCTTGCTTATCACGTCCATGGCGCGGGTCGGCCGGTCATGTTCCTCCATCCCATCGGCACCTGCGGCGCATTCTGGGATCCGCTGGTGGAGGGTATCCAGGATCGCTGCCGCTGTATCACCGTCGATCTGCGCGGCCATGGCGACAGCGATGTGCCGGGCGAGCGTTTCACGCTGAACGATCTCGCCGACGATGTGATCGAGCTGCTCCGCATCGAGAGCAAGAACGATGCCGTCCTCGTCGGCTGCTCGCTTGGCGGCATGGTCGCACAAGCCGTGGCGCTGAAGGCGCCGGAGCTGCTGTCAGGCCTGGTCCTGGCCGATACCGGCCATCGCCAGACCGACGAATCGCGCAAAGCCGTGTTGCAGCGTGCCGAGGATTCGCTGAAAGGCATGCCGGCGATGCTGCCTTCGACTCTGGCGCGCTGGTTCCCGGCACCGTTCCTTGCGCTCAAAGGACCTGAGGTCGACGCGTGCCGCAAATGGCTGCTCGATGACGATCCGGTGGTGTTCTCCTGGGGCTGGCAGGCGATCAGCGAGCTCGATTTCGGCGATCGCATCGCCAATATCAAAACCCCGACACTGGTCGTCCGCGGCTCGGTCGATGCGTCGAGCTCGCGCGAGACGATGCAGGCGATGGCGACGCTCCTGCCGCAGGCGCGCTATGCCGAGATCGAAGGCGCTGGCCATGTCGCGCCGCTGGAGCGGCCACATGATTTCGCCAACTTGCTGCTCGATTTCTTCGAGAAGGATTTGCCCGCCTAGCGCCCAGAGAAAGCTTAGGACGAAAAACATAGGGGCGGCACCGGCTCGCGCCGGAATGCCGCCCCTATCCCCTCGATCCCCTTTTAATCCCCTGGGCCGCTTCTCAGGCCAGCTCGCTCTCGTTGACGCAGAGCGAATGCGAGCGCGGATAGAACACCGTGATGCCGTCGCCAAAGCGGCAATAGGCAAAGCCCGAGACGTCGTGCCCGGCGCGGGTGATGTGATCCCGCTCGATGCCGCGATCGGTGACCGGATCGTCGG
>DATMZZ010000140.1:0-15937 GCA_035573175.1 Allostellaceae bacterium | reverse complement strand
GAGAATGGTCGCGTGATAAGGATCGCGCGAATTCTCCATATAGAGCTTCCAATTGTTCGGCAGGACCTGGTGGTAATAACCCAGGACCTCGACCGGCCGATTGAAGATACGCCGCACATGCGCCGCCATCTCGGGACCGAGATAGGTCTCGACGTTCTCGACCTTGTCGCTGAACGTGCCGAACGCCATGCCGCAGAAATTCTCGACGCGGATGCGCACGAGGTGGTGCTTCGAGACGTCGAAATCCTTGGGCATGCCGCCTTTGCCGGCGAGGCCGCGCTGGAAGGCGATCGAGGTCAGGTCGCCCTTCAGATCATAGGTCCAGGCGTGATAGACGCAGGCGAATTGCTTGCGATTGCCATGCGGCTCGATGCAGAGCAGCGCGCCCTTATGGGCGCAGCGATTGACCATGGCGTTGATGTCGCCGTTCTCGTCACGACAGACGATGACCGGGACCTCACCGATGAAGCTGGTGCGATAGTCGCCGGGATTGGGCAGTTCGGCTTCGAGGCAGAGGTAATGCCAAGTCGGGCCGCGGAAGATGTTGTCCATTTCCTGGCGATAAATGTCGGGATCGTGCATCACCCGATAGGGCGCACGGGTCGGGCCTTCTTTTGGCCAGCTCAGCAGGGGTTCTTCGTTACGCATAGCGGCGAGCAAGCACCCGCCGGCCAACTCTGTCAAGGCGGCAAACCGCCCCGCAGCTGCAAGTCAGTTGCGCACCAACCGCGCGGCAAAGAAACCATCGAGCCCATCGAGTTGGGCAAGATGACAGGGCAGGGTGCGTACATCGCCCTCGGCGCTGATGCACTCCTTGAGACCGCCGATCTCGGCGGGATCGACGGGCACGCGCTTGATGGGCGCGCCGCGCGCCAGAAGCTTCTCGACCTGCTGCTTACCTTCCTGCTGTTCGAGTGAGCAGGTGCAATAGACGAGCGTGCCGCCGGGGGCGAGCATGTCGACCGCCGCGCCGAGCAAGCGCTCCTGTACCGAGGCGAGCCGGGTCACATCTTCCGGCGTCTTCAGATGCGGCACGTCGGGATGACGACGAATGGCGCCGGTCGCCGTGCAAGGCGCATCGAGCAGGATGTACTTCGCCGGCTGTTGCGGCCGCCACTGGATGGCATCGGCGACATGCGTCTCGGCGTTGAGGTGAAGACGTGTGAGATTGGCGTTGAGCCGCTCGATGCGCCGAGGTGAGCGATCGAGTGCGATGACATGCGCGCCGGCGGCAGAGAGCTGTGCGGTCTTGCCGCCCGGCGCCGCGCAGAGATCGAGCACCGTCTGATCGCTCACCGATCCGAAGAGCTTCACCGGCAGCGCCGCGGCGGCATCCTGCACCCACCATGCCGCTTCGTCATAGCCCGGCAGATTGGCGATCGGTCCGCCCGCCTGACGACGCAGCGTACCGGTAGGCAACATCACCGCATCGAGCCGCTCGCGCCATCGCTCGGGGTTGCTGCGCACGGAGATGTCGAGCGGCGCTTCATGCAAATGCGCCATCGCGATCGCACGCGTCGTCGGCTCGCCATAGGCTTCGGACCAATTGCGCCACAGCCAAGACGGCACATTCAATCGCGCTTCGTCCTGGCTGGCGATCAGCGCCGCGCCTTCCTGACTCAAGCGGCGGAGCACCGCGTTGACGAGACCTTTATACGAAAGGAAGCCACGTGCTTCGGCGAGATCGACCGAGGTCGCGACGGCGGCATGCGGCGGCGTGCGCAAGAACAAAAGCTGTGCCAGGCCGAGACGCAGCAAATCTTGCGTCGCAGCGGCGCGCGCCGGCAGCGGCTTCTCGAGGCAATGCTCGATCAGCGCATCGATCTGTCCCAAGCGGCGCAACACCGTCGCGACAAGCAAGCGCGCGAAAGCGCGGTCGCGCGCTGGCAACTCAGACATCGCGGGGTGATCATCGATCGCTTCATCGAGCGGATGTTTTTGCCGCAATACCGCGCCGATGAGATCGAGTGCCGCACCTCGCGCGGAAACTGAACTAGAGGTGCCTCTCACAGCAGACAAACTCGGCATCGTCATAAACTGGCGCTTGCTGCCTTACGCTTCAATACACTAGAGGTGATCTTGTTTCAGCCGAAAAACAGCCCCAGTTCCGTCACTTTGTCCGTGTACTAATCAATCGGTATGCGCTGAGAAGTCGCGCAAAGCTCAAGCCAAGTGCGCTCTCGATTTCCGGCTGGCCGCCGAGCCGCGCCACAGTGAGCGCCGCCGCCTCCAAAGTCGATAATCCCTCTCGTCGCGGCTCACGTCGCAACTTGCCGTAGCGCGACGGCTGTTTCGGATTGAGCGCGAGACGCCGGCATTTCAAAACCCAGGGATTCCGCCACCACAGCGTCTTTGCCTGACTCCAGCTGCCGTCGAGCACGATCACGCCGTCGATCTCGCTCAGCGCGTCTTCCTGCTCGGGCAGCGGTCTGCCTTTGCTGTCGAGTAAGGTCAATTCGCGATCCTTCGGCAAGGTCGCGGCGGTGGCGGCGCCGAGATAAAGCACGGCCCAGCGCTTGGGATTGACCTCGCGGCCGAGCGCCTTGGCCAGACTCGGCCAGCTCAAGCCGGTTTTCATGACCGCGCGCTTTAGATGCAGCACCGTCAGCCGCGCGGTCCCGAGCTCGCGATCCTGCTCTTGCGGGTGCTGCAGGATCAGCAGCGCGATGCGATTGTCGATCGGCTGGATATCGGCGCAAATGCAGAGCGCCGCTGGCTTGCCGCAGCGCGGACATTCCGAGTCATTGCCCGTTATCGGTGCATCGAGATTGATCATAGCGCCGCGCTATATCGGCGGGATCGCACACTCGCAAGCGAGACTCTGGCATGCGTCGCGCGAGAACGCCATATTACGCGCATGTCCGAGCGCAAAACCGATCCCAGCCCGAGCCAATCACCTGAACCCGCGCCGAAACCGGCCCCGGCGTCGAGCGAGCGCGAAATCGGCGGTCCGAAAGGTCCCGAGCCGACGCGCTATGGCGATTGGGAGATCAACGGCCGCTGCTCGGATTTCTGACAGCGCGGGATCGGGGAGCGCAAAGTGGCTGATTTTCGCGAGCGTCACGTTGTTGTTACCGGCGGCACCGGTGCGCTTGGCACCGCGGTGGTCGCCGAACTGCTCGCCAGCGGCGCGATTTGCCACGTGCCCTATTATGTCGAGGCCGAAGAGCAGCGTTTCGTGCATCGCGGCCATCCGCGCGTCAAGCTGATCGGCAACGCCAATCTCGGCTCGCAGACCGTCGTGAAGCGGATCTATGACGGCGTGCCGAAGCTCTGGGCCTCGATCCATCTCGCGGGCGGTTATGCCTCATGGCCGATCGGCGAAACGGATGAAGCCGAGTTGATGGGCATGGTTCGCAACAATCTGCTGAGCTGCTTCCTCTGCTGCGCAGCGGCGGTCGCGGCCATACGCAAGGCCAGCGGCGGCGGGCGTATCGTGAATATTGCGGCGCGGCCGGCGCTGGAGCCACGCACCGGTGCCGGCTCTGTTGGTTACACCGTGAGCAAGGCAGGCGTCGCGGCGCTGACCCAATCGCTCGCCGCCGAAGTGGTGAAGGAGGACATTCTCGTCAACGCGATCGCGCCGTCGACACTCGATACCGAGGCCAATCGCCAGGCGATGCCGAAAGCCGATCATTCGGCTTGGCCGAAGCCGGCTGAGGTCGCATCGATTATTTGCAACCTCGCCGCGCCCAGCAACCGCGTCACCACCGGCGCGGTAATCCCGGTTTACGGCCGCGTTTAGCCGATCATCCGCGCGCGCAAAAGAAAAGGCCCGGTCGCTTTCGCGCCAGGCCTTTTTATTTATCAATGGGCCTTTACCGTTCGTCGACGCGGATCAGTCGCGGCGATTGCCCATCAACTGCATCAAGAGCATGAACAGGTTGATGAAGTCGAGATAGAGCGACAGCGCGCCCATGATCGCCTTCTTGCCGGCGATGACGGCGGTGTCGCCTTCCCAATACATCTCCTTGATCCGCTGCGTATCCCAGGCGGTGAGACCGACGAAGACGAGCACGCCGATCACCGAGATCGCGAATTGGATGGCGGACGAGCCGACGAAGATGTTCACGAGCCCGGCGATGATGATGCCGATGAGGCCCATCATCAGGAACGAGCCGAAGCGCGACAGATCCGTGCGCGTCGTGTAGCCCCAAAGGCTCATGCCGAGGAAGGTGGCGGCGGTGATGAAAAAGACGCGTGCCACGCTTTCGCCGGTGAAGAGCAGCAGAATCTGCGAAACGGAGATGCCCATCACCGCCGCGTAGGACCAGAAGACGGCTTGCATGGCGCCGAGGCTCATGCGCTGCACGCCGAACGACAGCACGAGCACGAAGGCCAAGGGCGCGAATACGCCGATATAGCCAAGACCCGTCAGGGTCGCGCCGCGTGCGCCGACCTGGAAGAATAGGTTGATCAGCGAGGTATTGGCGATCACGTAGGCCGCAACGCCGGTGATCGCGAGGCCGCCCGCCATATAGTTGTAGACGCGCAGCATGTAGTTGCGCAGGCCGACATCGACGCCGACTTGTGGGATCGACGCATTGGCGCCCGCCGACCAGCGATTGGTGGGATCGTATGACATGGAAAAAACCCCCGTGGAGGCTTGGGAAGAGTTGCCGAAGATATTGGCAGGTTCCGCGCTGAATTCAATGAGATTGCGGAACCCTAAAGCGCTGTAAAGCCAAGCTTTCCGCCATTTGTCGCTTTAAATCGGTGTCACAAAGCCGGTCGGTGATGATCCTGGTTGACCAGCATGTGCTCGCCGTGTTATTTAACCATTTAGTTAAATAAAGGAGGCATGGTGACGCCGCTGCCGCTCGATAGCGTTTTTGGCGCTTTGGCCGATCCGATCCGGCGCGCGATCGTCGAGCGGCTGATGGTGCGCGGCGAGCTCGCCGCCGGCGACATCGCCGCCAATTTCGACATCAGCTTTCCGGCGATCTCGCGCCATCTGCGTGTGCTCGAAGAGGCGGGGCTGATCCAGCGCCGCGCCGAGAAGCAGAAACGCCTGGTGCGCGCGCGGCCCGAGACGCTGGCGCTGGCGCAAACCTGGATCGAGCAGCAGCGGGCGCATTGGACCGCCGCCCTCGATCGCCTCGAAGCCGTACTCGCCGCCGAAACACCGAAGGGGAGAAGGACATGAGCGATACCGTGTTGCATCTCGAACGTCTGATCGCGGCGCCGCCCGAACGCGTCTTCGCGCATTGGGTCGAGCCGGCGCTGCTGGTGAAATGGTGGGGGCCGGAAGGCGCCCATATTCCCGAGCATGCGATCGATGTGCGGCCCGGCGGCGCCTGGCGCACGACCATGGGCTTTTCCGACGGCAGGCGCATGACGGTGAGCGGCGTCTATCGCACGATCGATGCGCCGAAGCGCCTAGTCTTCACTTGGGCCTGGGAAGACGAAAAAGGCGAGCGCGGTCATGAGACCGAGGTCACCGTCGAATTCGCCGCCGCGCTCGGCGGCACCAGGATCACGATCACCCAACAGGCTTTCGCCACGGCCGACAGCCGCGACCAGCATCAGCGCGGCTGGAACTCGACCCTCAACTGTCTCGATCAACTGCTCAGCGGAGGTAAATGATCATGGCCACTGTTGAAATTCTCGGCTTCCCGCCATCGAGCTTCACCCGCGCCGCGCGCATGGCCTGCGAAGAGAAGGGCGTCCCTTACGAGCTGATCCCGGTGCCGCCGCATTCGCCGGACGTGCTGGCGATCCATCCCTTCGGCAAAATCCCGGCGCTGCGGCACGGCGATTTCGAGCTCTGCGAATCGAAAGCCATCGCCGACTATCTCGATCGCAGCTTCGATGGTCCAGCGCTCTTTCCCAGCGACGCGCGCGAGCGCGCCCGTGCCGAGCAATGGGTGTCGATCGTCAACACGATGGTCGATCCTGTGATGATCCGCACCTATCTCTTCGGCTATTTCTTCCCCAAGACCGAGGACGGTTCGCCCAATCGGGCGGCCATCGACGGCGCGCTGCCGGCCCTCAAGCAGCAGATCGCCATCCTCGACAAGGCGGTCGCGCCGACCGGTTATCTCGCCGGCGATCGCTTCAGCTACGCCGATATCAATCTGATGGTCATCCTCTATTACGTGAAGATGTTCCCCGAAGGCGCCGAGGCGCTCGCCAATGCGAAATCGCTCGCCGCTTACTACGAGCGCCATGCGCAGCGGCCGAGCTTCAAGAACACCATCCCACCGCCGCCACCGGCACGGCAGGCAAAAGGCTGATGGGGGGTAATTCCGATGACCGCGCATCAAATCGTCTCGCATGAAGAATGGCTCGCCGCGCGCAAGCGGCTTCTCGCCGAGGAGAAATCCTTCACCCAGGCACGCGACCGGTTGAGCGCCGCGCGGCGGGCGCTGCCGTGGGAGAGAATCGAGGACTACAGCTTCGCCGGTCCCCAGGGCGAGGTGCGACTCTCCGATCTCTTCCGCGGCCGCTCGCAGCTCATCGTCTATCACCTGATGTTCCATCCCGATTGGGACGCCGCCTGCAAGAGCTGCTCGTTCTGGGCGGACAATTTCGAGCGCGCGATCATCCATCTCAATGCGCGCGACACCAATCTTGCGGCCGTGTCGCGCGCGCCGCTCGAAAAGCTCGAAGCCTTCAAGAAGCGCATGGGCTGGAGCTTCGAATGGGTGTCCTGCGGCACTACCGGCAGCTTCAACCGCGATCTCGGCGCCAATTTCACGCCCGAAGAGACCAAGCGTCCGGACAAGAATTACAATTACGGCACGATCCATTTCGGCCTGGAAGACGCGCCGGGCTTGAGCGTCTTCGCCAAGGACGAGACCGGTGCGCTCTATCACACTTATTCGACCTATGCGCGCGGCCTCGACATGCTCAACGGCGCCTATCATTACCTCGACATCGTGCCGAAGGGCCGCGACGAGGAAGGCATGCCGCACCCGATGTCATGGGTGCGGCTGCGCGACGAATACGCGAAGGTTTAGAGCTAGGCTTTAGAACGGGAGCCTAGAGCTCGCGGCCGAGATAGTGGTCGATGGAATAGCGCCCGCCGCCGCGGAAGAAGATCGCGGTGCAAAGCAGCAGCCAGAGCAGCGCGTATTCGATGCCGCGCGCGGTCCAGAAATAGCCGTATTGCCACTGGAACGAGGTGATGATCACCGCCATCTCGATCCAGATCGCGGCGGCGCAGAAACGCGTGAAAAGACCGATGGCAAGCCCGGCAGCGGCGAAAGATTCAGTGAACACCAGCAGCCACGCGAGCAGCATCGGCATCGGGAAGCCGTGCTGCGCGATGTTGGCCGCATAGCGGGTCGGCGGCAGCACCATGAGCTTCTGGATGCCATGCGGCACGAGAACCGCGCCGGTGCAAAAGCGCATGAAGCCGTAAAAGAAAGGCGCCCCCGTCTGATAAAGCTTCGCGAGACCGGGAAAGACGAGGCGTTTGGGGTCGATCGATTCTTCGCTCATGTCGTGTTTCTCCCACTGCAAACCGGCTATCGCGGCTATTGCTTGCCAGCCTAAGCGCGACGGCGGCGCACGGCGTAATGACAATCCCGTGAGGATGGGCGCTTCGTTGCGCGTCGCTATTCGTTGCGCAAGAAAGGCGCTGCCTTGGCGCCGAGCGCGCGCCACGTGCCGGCAAGTCCGGCGACAAGGGTGAGGGCGATAGCGCCGAGCCCAGTGATTGCGACTGTGCCGGCGAGGAATTGCCACGGCGCATGCATGACGCGCGTCAGCAGGAAATAGGCGGCGATGGTGCCGATGGCAGAGGCGATCAGCGCTGCGGCGAAGCCAATGAGCCCGTATTCGATCAGGAAGCTGCCGGCGATCTGCCGCCGGGTCGCACCGAGTACTTTTAGCACCACGGATTCATAAACGCGGCGGCGATGCGTCGCCGCGATCGCGCCGGCCAGAACCAGCGCGCCGGCGGCGAGGGTGATCGCCGCGGTGATGCGCACCGCGGCGGCGATGGCGCCGACGATATCGCCGAGGGTGCCAAGTGCGTCGCGCACATCGATCGCCGAAACATTGGGGAAGGCGTCGGTGACGGCGCGCTCGAGCGCCGCTTCATTGCCGGGCGTGGCACGCGCCGTGGCGATGAAGGTCTGCGGCGCGCCGTCGAGCGTGCCAGGCGACAGCACGATGGCGAAATTGATGTTGAGCGAGGTCCAATCGATCGATCGCAGATTGGCGATCGTCGCCGTTACATCGCGGCCGAGCACGTTGATGGTGATGGTGTCGCCGATTTTCAGCTTCATGCCGCGCGCGAGATCGGCGGCGAAAGAGACGAGCGGCGCGCCGCGATAGTCGGCCGGCCACCATTCGCCGGCGACGAGCCGCGACCCCGCCGGCAAGCTCGTGGCGTAGGTCAGGCCGCGCTCCGAGCTCGTCGCCCAGCGCGCATCGGGACCGACGAAGGCTTTCTCCACCGGCACGCCGTTCAGTGCACTGATCCGGCCACGCAGACTCGGCACCTGGCGTAGATCGCTGACACCAGGCTGCGATCGGACCAGCTTATCGAAAGCGGCGACCTGATCGGATTGGATATCGATGAAAAAGAAGGATGGCGCGCGCTGCGGCAGGCTCTCGCTGAGCTCGGCGGCGAGATCGCCGTGCACCAAACCGACCGCGACCAGCACGGCGAGACCAAGACCGAGCGACGCGACAATGCCGGCGGTGGTCGCGCCCGGGCGATGAAGATTGGCGAGAGCGAGACGCAGCCCCGGCTGTCGCGGCCGCCCGACGAGCGCGGCGAGCTTCATCATGCCTTGCGCGACGAGGCGGAAGACGATCAGCGAACCGGCCGCGCCGGCAATGAACCACGCCGCAACGGTGCGATCAGGTGCGCTGGCGAGCGCGAGGATCAGCAGGCTGAGCGCCGCGCCGATCGCGATCAGCGCCGGCAATAGCGCCGGCCGCGATTGTTGCGGCGCCGCGGCATTGCGGAAGAGCGTCGCCGCGCGCGTCTCGCACGCCGCGCCGACCGGCCAGGCGGCAAAGCACAGCGTCGCCAAGATGCCATAAGACGCGGCGAGCAACAGCGGCAGCGGATAGATGCCAAGCTCCGCTTCGACCGGCAGCTCCGCCGGCAGCAGGGGCACGGCGGCGAAAGGCACCGCGATGCCGATCAGCACGCCGACAAGGATGCCGCCCGCCGCCAAGACCAGGATCTGGAGCATGTAGACCAGGAAGACCAGTCGCCGCGATCCGCCGAGGCATTTGAGCGTCGCGATCGTGTCCATCTTGGTCGCGAGATAGCTCTCGACCGCATTGGCGATGCCGACGCCGCCAACGAGCAGTGTGGTCAGGCCGACAAGCGTGAGGAACACGGTCACGCGGTTGAGCAGCTCTTGCAGATTGGGTGCGGCATCGGCGAAGGAGCGGATGCGCCAGCCGGCTTCGGGGAATTTCGCTTTCGCCGCCTCGATCATCGTCGAGGCCTCGCTCGTCGGCGGCAGGCGCAAGCGATAGGCGTAAGCGACGAGCGAGCCCGGGGCGAGCAGCCCCGTCGAAGCGAGTGCCTCCTGCGACACCATCACGCGCGGACCGAGTTCGTAGATGCCACTGACACTGTCCGGCTCATGCGCCAGCGTCGCGCGTAAGATAAAGCGTGCGGTGCCGATACGAATCGCATCACCGAGCTTCAGCCCCAGCCGATCGAGCAGCGTCGGCGCGACCGCCGCGCCCCAGACGCCGTCGCGCTGCGCGAGCGCTGCAGTAAGCGGTTGCGGCGGATTGAGGGTAATGCTGCCATAGAGCGGATAGGCGCTATCGATCGCTTTCAGCTCGATCAGGCTGCGCGATGCGCCGTTGTCGGCGATAGCCATCGCACGCATCCGCGTAACGCGGGACAGCATGCCCTGCGCGGCAAGGAAAGCGCGCTCGTCTTCACTTGCCTGTCGTTGCGCCAGGCTGAATTCGACATCGCCGCCGAGCAATGCGCGTGCATCGCCATTGAGTCCGGCGTCGATCGATGCGCCGAGTGAGCCGACACCGGCAATGACCGCGACGCCGAGGCAGAGACAAGCGAGCAGCACACCGAAGCCCTTCAGCCCGCCGCGCAGCTCGCGTCTCGCCAAGCGCCAGGCCAGACCGAGCTGACTCACGCGGCCGCCCCCGTCATAAGAGGACCTGGGCGATCTGCCCGTCGCGGAGATGGATGATGCGATCGCAGCGCTCAGCCAGCGCGGGGTCGTGTGTGATCAGCAACAAGGTCGTGCCGCGCTCGGCATGGAGCGCGAACAGCAGATCGATCACCTGCTTGCCGGTCTCGCCATCGAGATTGCCGGTCGGCTCGTCGGCGAGCAGCAGCGAGGGCTGCGGCGCGAAGGCACGGGCGATGGCGACGCGCTGTTGCTCGCCGCCGGAAAGCTGCGAGGGGTAATGGTGCAGCCGGTCTTTCAGCCCGACGGCTTCAAGTCCCGCGGCTGCAACGGCGAAAGCATCGGCGCGGCCGGCCAGCTCCAGTGGCACGGCGACATTCTCGAGCGCGCTCATGGTCGGCACGAGATGAAAGGATTGAAAGACGATGCCGATGCGGTCGCGGCGAAACCGCGCCAGCGCGTCCTCGGAAAGCGCGTTGAGATCGGTGCCGGCAATCTCGACCTTGCCGCTGGTCACGCGCTCGAGCCCGCCCAGCACCATCATCAGCGTCGATTTGCCGGAGCCCGACGGTCCCACTAAGCCGATGGTGGTACCGGACTCAATAGTCGCGGAAATGCCGCGCAATACGTTGACGGGACCCGCTGCGCTCGTCAGGGTAAGACGCACATCCTCCAAGAGGATCAGCGGATTTCCAATGTCTTCTCGTTTCATTTGCGCGCGCCGGGGTTATGGCCGCATGGCACGCTTTGTCAATCGAGCGACCCTCGTTGCGCTGATCACGCTTCTGCTAGCGGTGGCACCGGCCACGGCGGCGACGCGTATCCTTGCTTTTGGCGACAGCCTCACCGCAGGTTTCGGCGTGGCGCCGAACCAGTCTTTTCCGGCGCAGCTCGCCGCGCGGCTCAAAGCCGATGGCTACGACGTCGTCGTCGATAATGCGGGTGTCTCGGGCGACACAACCGCGGACGGTCTTGCGCGTTTCAACTGGGCGATGGGTAGCCATCCGGACATTGTCCTGCTCGAATTCGGCGCCAACGACATGCTGCGCGGCCTCGCGCCGGCAAAAGCTGCGGCCAATCTCGATGCGATGCTGGACAAGCTCAAAGCGGCGAAGGTGAAAGTGTTGCTGCTCGGCATGCATGCGGTGGCCAATTGGGGCGCCGACTATCAGAAATCCTTCGATGCGATCTATCCCATGCTGGCGAAGAAATACGACGTGCCGCTCTACCCGTTCTTTCTCGACGGCGTGGCGCTCGATCCGAAACTCAATCAAGCCGACAGGCTTCATCCCAACCCGGCCGGCGTCGCGGTGATCGTCGACCGCGTCGCGCCGCTGGTGGAACAACTGCTCGGCAAGTCCGAAGGGTGATGCCATGTTGCGGCTCTTCGTCGGCATCGACCTGCCGCCCGAGCTCAAGCTGTCGCTGTCGCTGCTGGCCACGGGCGTGCCGGGCGCGAAATGGGTCGATGCCGGGAATTATCATCTCACCCTACGCTTCATCGGCGAGATCGATGAGGGTCAGGCGGAGGATGTCGATGCCGCGCTCAGCCAGATCCACGCGCAGCGCTTCGATCTCGCGCTCGCGACGGTTGGTCATTTCGGCTTGCGCCAGCTCTGGGTCGGTGTCGAGCGCAACGACGCGCTCCAACATCTTCATGGCAAGATCGAAAGCGCGCTAACGCGTCTCGGCTTCCCGCCGGATGAGCGGCGCTACACGCCGCATGTCACTTTGGCGCGACTCAAAGGCACGAGCGAGGGACGGCTGCAAGCCTATCTCACGCAGCACGCGCTTTATCGCGCCCCGCCATTCCGTGTCGATCATTTCTCGCTGATCGCGAGCTATCTCACGAAGAGTGGTGCGATCTATGAGGACCAGGCGGATTATCCGCTGGGGTGACGCTTCTGATAGAGCGGTCGCGGCCGATGCGGTTGAGGGGGGACCGACACCGACCGCGACCATCGCGCGCGAAAACGAAAACACATCACGGCCGAGCCCGTGATTGCTCGGCTGAGTGCTACGCTACGTAAAACAGTCTAAGGAACCGTAAAATCAACGCTTTCACGCGGTTCACCGCGCTTCTCTCGATTTGAAGTCGCGTGCGAGACAACGTCGTTAACCATAAGCTGCGCTGTAACTCTCTCACGTGCCATGACGGGAACCGCATTCGGCAGCGGGTGTTCTAAAGCGGAGCAATTATTCGCGTAAGGGAGCACGCCATGCGTAGCTTGATGGTTTTCGGTGTTCTGGCGCTAGGTCTCACGGCCTGCGTCGACGTTCATAACCCGCCGCCGCGGGCTCAGCAGCCGAGCACGGTTGTCGTGCCTTCGTCGCCGCCGCCCACGACCACGGTGATCTGCCCGGCCGGCTCGATCTGCTGATCGCGGCGAACGACGAAATCGAATTGATAAATCGAAGGCTGGGTCGCGCGTGGTCTAAGGATTGCGCGGGCCCAGCCGCTGCCGCATCACCCAAGGGCCCTGGCCGCCGGTCGGCTGCTGATAGAAGACGTCGAATTCGCTGAACGCCTTGGCCCAATTCTCTTTGATTGCCCGCTCGCCGACGACGAAGCTGTTGAAGCCGCAACGGCGCATGAACAGCAACTGATCGCGCAGCACATTTCCATCGGCGCGGAGCTCGCCCTTATAGTGGAATCGCGTGCGCAACAGTCGTGCCTGCGAATAGGCGCGGCCGTCGGTGAATTTCGGGAAGTTGAGAATGATCAGCGCAAAGCGATCGAGATCGCCGGCGATGTCTTTCGGCTCGATCGTGTTCGGCAGGCGTAGCCCCAGCTTGTCGGCGCGCACGCGCAACGTTCCTTCATCGAGCTGCCAACGCGCGAAGGAAACCGTGACGAGGCCACTTGCCGGAACCGGCTCGTCGTCGGCGAGGTGATGCCAATCGTCGACACCGAGGGCGCCGTCCTCAGCGAGGAGCATAAAGCGCCTCTTTGAACGGAGCCTGACCGACGCGGCGATAGGTTTCGGGGAAGCGTTCGCCGTCCTGGCGCAGCTTCATATACACACCGATCAACTTATCAATGGCGGCAGGGACGTCGTCGCTCTTCACCGCGGGGCCGATGATCGTGCCGATCGCGGCGTTGTGGCCGGCATCGCCGCCGAGGGTGATCTGATAGACCTCCTCGCCGTTCTTCTCGACGCCGAGTAAGCCGATATGGCCGAGATGATGATGGCCGCAGGCATTGATGCAGCCGGACATCTTGATGTTGAAGTTGCCGATCTCGTCTTCCTTGGCCGCCAAATGCTTGGCGATGCGCTGCGCCACGGGGATCGAGCGCGCCGTCGCGAGGCCGCAATAATCGAGACCGGGGCAGCAGATGATGTCGGTGACCAGGTCCTTGTTCGACGTGCCGAGCTTGGCGGCATCGAGCCGCTGCCACAGCGTGAAGAGCTTGTCGCGCCGCACATGCGGCAGGACCATGTTCTGCTCATAAGCGACACGCGCCTCGCCGAAGCTCAGCTCGTCGGCGAGATCGGCGACGACTTCCATCTGTTCGGCGGTGATATCGCCGCCGGTCTTGCCGACCTCTTTCAGCGAGATCGTGACGATGGCATGGCCCGGCACCTTATGCGGATGAACATTGTTCTTCACCCAGCGCGCGAAAGCGGGGTTGCTCGCGATGGTGCGCTCGAGCGCGGCCTCGTCGACCGGCTTGCGGTCGTAATCCGGCGGCGCAAAGGCCGAGGCGATCTCGGCGATGTAGCTTTCGGGGATCGCGATCGCCTCGCGATCCGAGGCAAGCCATTCCTGCTCGACCTCTTCGGCGTATTTCGCCGGACCCAGGCTATTCACCAGAATCTTGACGCGCGCTTTCCAGAGATTGTCGCGCCGGCCATAGCGATTGTAGACGCGTAGGCAGGCCTCGATATAGGAGAGCACGTCGCGCCGCGGTACGAACTTCTTGACCGATTGCGCGAGATAAGGCGTGCGGCCGAGGCCGCCGCCGACCACCACCTCGAAGCCGAGCTCGCCCGCCTCGTTCTTGTGCAGATAGAGGCCAAGATCGTGCATCTTCACCGCGGCGCGATCTTCCTTCGAAGCGCAGATCGCGATCTTGAATTTGCGCGGCAGGAAGGAGAATTCGGGATGCAGCGTCGCCCATTGCCGGATGATCTCGGCATAGGGACGCGGATCCTCGAGCTCGTCGGCGGCAACGCCCGCGAAGGGATCGGTCGTCGTATTGCGGAAGGAATTGCCGCTCGTCTGGATCGCATGCATCTCGACGCTGGCGAGCTCGGCGAGGATGTCGGGCGTATCTTCGAGCTTGATCCAATGGAGCTGGAGATTCGTCCGCGTCGTGAAATGACCGTAGCCGCGATCGTATTTGCGCATGATATGCGCGAGCTTGCGCAGCTTGGCCGAGTTCAGCATCCCATAGGGGACGGCGATGCGCAGCATATAAGCGTGGAGCTGCAGATAGAGGCCGTTCATCAGCCGCAGCGGCCGGAACTCGTCCTCGGTGAGCTGCCCCGCGAGGCGGCGGCGCACCTGGTCACGATATTGCGCGACGCGCTCATCGATGAAGCGGTGGTCGAAATCGTCGTAGCGATACACTCTTGGTCTCCGGGTCCGGCAACGGACCTAAATCGAATAGTCGTCGATGCCAGATGCGGCCGGGTTGGCATCGAGGGCGGTGTGACCGGCCATCGGGCCCGTGGTCGGGCCCGATGCGCGGATGCGCTCGCGCAAGGTCACGGGGCGCAGATGATCGCCTTCCCGCGTGACCTCGATCAGGATCGGCCCCACCGCGGGTAGCGGTGGGAGGCCGACCTGCGCTTCGGCGAGCAGCGCATTGGCGTGATCGTCTTCGGCGACCAGTGCCTTATCGATCGATGGCGTCCATTCACCGGCGCCGGCGAAATAAATCACGACGCCATCGCGCAACCGATTGCCGGTCACAATCTGCAGCATGGATCCTTGGCCGCCTTTACTCGCTCAACGAGGCTGCGCGGTGGTGCGCAGATAAGGCTTCAGCGTCTTGAAGCCAGGGAACTTCGTCTGAGCCTCTTCGTTGCTGACGGCGCCCGTGATGATAACGTCGTCGCCCTGCTTCCAATCCGCCGGCGTGGCGATCTTGTGCTTGTCGGAGAGCTGCATCGAATCGATAACGCGCAGGATCTCCTGGAAATTGCGCCCGGTCGCCATCGGATAGACGAGGATCAGCCGGATCTTCTTATCCGGCCCGACGATGAAGACGTTGCGCACGGTCTGATTGTCCGCCGGGGTGCGCTTCGAAGGATCGCCCGAGGTCGAGGCCGGCAGCATGTCGTAGAGCTTTGACACCGTGAAATCGGCATCGGCGATGATCGGATAGTTCGGCGCCGTGCCCTGGGTCTCCTTGATGTCGTTGGCCCAGCGCGTGTGATCGCCGGCGGAATCGACCGAGAGGCCGGCCACCTTCACGCCGCGCTTATCGAATTCGCCTTTGAGCCGCGCGACCATGCCGAGCTCGGTGGTGCAGACCGGGGTGAAATCTTTGGGATGCGAGAACAGCACGCCCCAGGAATTACCCAGCCATTCATGGAAATGGAGCGGTCCTTCGGTGGACTCTTGCGTGAAATCAGGGGCGACGTCGCCGAGTTTCAGCGTCATGACACACCTCCTCCTGTTGGTTCTTTAGTGATCTCTGTCCCGCGATCATTCGCGGGTAACGCAGCGGTATGCTGTTTGAGCCAGCCGTAGCGGCCTAGCTGTGCCGCCGTCAAGCGGCGGACCGCAGCGTGGCCGGCGCCGGCATCGCGCCACTCGCGGCGCAGTACCGCAATCTGATTCAGGTGGCTGCGCCATTCGGGCCCGATCCGCGTGGCGAGGAAATCTCGGAGCTCGGCGGCGAG
>DATMZZ010000139.1:0-10245 GCA_035573175.1 Allostellaceae bacterium | reverse complement strand
TGTTCTTGAGCGCGCCGCGCAAATCGGCCTCGTGCTGCACCAGGCCTTCATTGATCTTCTGGATCTTGGCCGCCTCGACGACGATATCGGGCTCGATGCCCTGCGCCTGGATCGGGCGGCCCGACGGCGTGTAATAGCGTGCCGTGGTCAGCCGCATCGCGCCATGCCCCTGCAATTGGATGATGGTCTGAACCGAGCCTTTGCCGAAAGAGCGCGTGCCGAGGAGGATCGCACGGTGATGATCCTGCAGCGCGCCGGCGACGATCTC
Source organism: Allostellaceae bacterium (assembly GCA_035573175.1). GTDB lineage: Bacteria > Pseudomonadota > Alphaproteobacteria > ATCC43930 > CGMCC-115725 > CAIKMD01. Next base: position 9,977 of record DATMZZ010000139.1, on the reverse strand, counting down.
CGAAGCCGAGGCCGAGCCGCCATTGATCAGCACGACCATCGGCAGGCCGTGCGTGAGATCGCCGGGCGGTTTCGCATCGTAGCGCTGCGCGTCTTCGGGATGGCGGCCGCGGGTCGAGACGATTTCGCCCTTGTCGATGAAGTCGTTGACCACGGCAATCGCCTGCTCGAGCAAGCCGCCGGGATTGTTGCGCAGATCGAGCACGATGCCGGCGAGCTTCGAGCCGTCCTTCGCCTGCAGCGATTTGATCGCGCTCTTCACACCGCTATCGGTCTGCTCGTTGAAGCTGCTGATGCGGATATAGCCGATATCGTCGCCTTGGGGCTGCGATTTGACCGATTGGATCTTCACCACCGCGCGTTTCAGCGTCACGTCGAAGGGAGCGGCGTCGCCACGCTTGATGTTCAGCTTGATCGAGCTGTTGATCGGCCCGCGCATCTTGGTGACGGCGTCGTTCAGGGTCATGCCTTGTACCGGCTCGCCATCGATCGCGACGATCAGATCGTTGGGCTTGAGCCCCGCCTGCGCCGCGGGCGTGTCGTCGATCGGCGACACCACCTTGACGACGCCGTTCTCCATCGTGACTTCGAGGCCGAGGCCGCCGAACTGGCCTTGCACCTCGACCTGCAGGTCCTGGAAGTTCTTCGCATTCATGTAGCTCGAATGCGGATCGAGCGAGGACAGCATGCCGCTGATCGCGGCTTCGATGAGCTGCTGGTCCGTGACCTCATCGACATAGTCGGCGCGCACGCGCTCGAAAACCTGGCCGAAGAGATCGAGCTGGCGATAGGTGTCGGAGCTGGTCTCGGGTTTCGATGCCGGCTTATCGGCGGCGTGCAGCGCCGGCGTCGGCACGAGCAAGAAGGCCAACATCGCGACCGAAGCCGCCGCCTTGGGGAAACGCATCATCCTTTTACCTTTGCATCGCGGGTCGCCAGCCATGGCAACGGATTGATCGACTGCCCATTGTGGCGCAGCTCGAGATAAAGGCGCGGCTTCGCCTCATCGGCGGACATGCGGCCAATCGGCTCGCCGGCGACCAACCATTGGCCGACGCTGCTGTCGATTCGGTCGAGTCCCGCCACGAGGGAATGATACCCATCGCCATGTCCGATGATCAAGATTTGGCCATAACCGCGGAAGGCGCCGGCGAAGACGACACGGCCATCGAAAGGCGCGACGACTTCGGCGCCGGGCCGGGTCGCGAAGGTCAGTCCTTTGGACGAATCGCTGCCGAAACCGATGACGATCTCGCCGGCAGCCGGGACGACCATCCGGCCTTGGGCTTGAGAGAAGGGGCGGATGTTGGCGGGCCGCGCCGGATCGGGCGGGCGGGGGGCCGTCGCGACCGCCTGCTGCTCGGCCGGATTGCTGCTACCGGTATGCGCTCCCGGCGGCCGGGCGGCCGCAGCGGCCGCGGCGAGTCGCGCCGCTTCGGCCTCGCGCTTACGCCGGGCTTCCGCCTCGCGCGCTTCCCGCGCCTCGCGGGCGCGTTCGGCGGCTTCGGCGCGTTCGATCAAATCTTTGAGATCGTGGGCCTGCGATGCGAACCGTTGGACCTGCTGCGCGCTCGCCGCTGCACCTTGCGAGGCCTGGCGCTGCAAGACCGATTTCTGGCTCGCCAGGGCCGCGAGCCTTGTCTGTTCCTTGCTGAGCGCATCGGCCTCGATCCGGTGCTGCGCCTCCGCGTTGCGCAGCTGGTCCTGCAGATCGTTCATGGTCTGCAATTCGATACCGAGGCGCTGGGCGCGCTCGACCAGCGGCGGCACCGCCGCGCCCATCAAAATGCCGCCACGCAATAGATCGATCGGCGTGCCATCGGCCAGCGCCAAGCCGATCGGTGGATTGCGGGCGAGATGGACCAGCGCCGCGAGCACCGCTTGCTGCTCGTTACGGCGCTTTTGCAATTCGGCGCCCTTCGCCTTGATGTCGACGGTGAGCTTCGCGCGCTGTGCTTCGAGCCGCGTCAGCGCCGATTCATGCGCTTGCGCCGATTGCGCCGCGCCGACTTGCTGCGCGCGCAGTCGCTCGATCTCGGCAGCGAGCGCGGCGGATTGTTGCGATAAGACCTGTTGTTGCTGCTTGCTCTGCTCGAGCTGCTTCTGCACCGTTTCGAGCTGCGATTGCGGCGTATCGTTCGCATGCGCCGAGGCAACAGCAACCGCCGCGATAATCAGCGGCGACAGCAGCGCAAGGAAGCGGTCAGGCCGAAGCACGCTCGCGCAGTTTTACCAGCGCATGGCCGGTCATCGCCTTGGGCTGCGGGATATCGAGGAGACGCAGCAAGGTCGGCGCGATATCGCTGAGCTGTCCGCTGCTGATACCCGTGACGCTTGGCGGCGGATTGACCAGGATCAGCGGCACGGGATTCGTGGTGTGCGCGGTATGCGGCTCACCGGTTTTCGGGTCGCGCATCATCTCGACATTGCCATGATCGGCGGTGATGAGCATCGAGCCGCCGGCGCGCTTCACTGCATCGGCAAGGCGGCCGAGGCATTGATCGACGGTCTCGACGGCTTTGATCGCGGCTTTGAGGTCGCCGCTATGTCCGACCATGTCGGTATTGGCGTAATTCACGACGACGACGTCGAACTTGCCGCTGTCGATCGCCTCGACCAGCTTGTCGGTGACTTCCGGCGCCGACATTTCCGGCTTCAGATCGTAGGTCGCGACTTTGGGCGAGGGGACGAGGATGCGGGCCTCGCCGGGGAATTCCTCTTCGCGCCCGCCATTGAAGAAGAAAGTCACATGCGCATATTTCTCGGTCTCGGCGATGCGCAGTTGCTTGAGGCCGGCATGCGAGACCACTTCGCCGAAAGTGTCGCTGAGATCCTGCGGCGGGAAGAGGGTCAGCAGCAGGTGGCTGAGCTTCTCGGAATACTCCGCCATGCCGGCGGCCCCGGCGAATTTCACGACGCGCGCGCGCTGGAAGTCCTTGAAATCGGGATCGACCAGCGCGGTCAGGATTTCGCGTACGCGATCGGCACGGAAATTGGCGCAGATCATGCCGTCGCCGTCTTTCATGCCGGCATAATCGCCGATGACGGTCGGCAGGACGAATTCGTCGGTCTTGCCGGCTGAATAAGATTGTTCGATCGCCGTCTTGGCATCAGCCGCGCGCTCGCCTTTGGCGTCGACCAGCGTTTCGTATGCTTTGCCGACACGGTCCCAGCGCTTGTCGCGATCCATCGCGTAATAGCGGCCGCTGACCGTGGCTAAGCGGAGGTTCTTGCAATCGGCGACGTCGCTCATAAGCTTCGCGACATAGCCGTCGGCGCTTTTCGGCGGCGTATCACGGCCGTCGAGGAAAGCATGGATGGCGACCGGTACGCCCGCGGCGGATAGGGCCTTTGCCAGAGCGGCGATGTGATCCTGGTGCGAATGGACGCCGCCGGGCGAGACCAAACCCATCAGATGTGCCGTGCCGTTCGATTTCTTGACCCGCGCGATGAATTCCTGCAGCGCCTGGGTCTTGGCGATCGAGCCGTCGGCGACGGCCTTGTCGATGCGCGGCAGATCCTGCGTCACGACGCGGCCGGCGCCGAGATTCATATGGCCGACTTCGGAATTGCCCATCTGCCCGTCGGGCAGGCCGACATAATGCTCGCTCGCCTGCAATTGGGCATGCGGGCTGGTCTTCAGGAATTCGTGCCAGTGCGGGGTATCGGCGTCGAGGATGGCGTTGTCGGCCTTGTCGGTGCGCTCGCCCCAGCCATCGAGAATGCAGAGGACAACGGGGCGCGGAACGTTGTGATCGGAATCCTTACGGTCAGACATGGCAGCCTTATAAAGCAATGTGCCTCACAAAGAAACGCGCGCGAAGACGCATCTCCGCGCGCGTTCCAGCGTGAGGCAGGTCTTTAGTGGGCGACTCGGCGGCTGCGCCGCACGGTTTTCGCACGCTGGGTCGTCGTCGCGACGGCGCGCCGGGCCTTATTTACGGCTTGTGTGGCTTTGCGCTTGGCGTTCGATCGGGCGGTCCGGGTCGTCTTCCGACGCGGCGTTGAGGCGCCGCGCAACTTGCGGTCGGCCGCCTGGACGGTCTGCAATGCCATCACCAGCGCCTGATGCGCAGCATTGAGGGCGCGGTCACGGATGAGCTTGCCCGCTTCGGTCGTCAGCGCGCTGGCGCCGCGCCGGATATGAGAGATCGAAGGTTTGGTGGCCATAGTTGCTCCGCACAAAGATATTCCCAACCCAGGAACGATCTCGCGCGAAGTTCGTTCCCGCGTCGCAACCTATTCGCGATGATACGGATGGCCCGCGAGGATCTGTTGCGCCCGATAGAGCTGCTCCAACAGCATGCCGCGTACCAGAAGATGCGGCCAGGTCATGGCGCCGAGCGACAAGACCAGCTTGGCCTTGTCGATGATGCTATCGGCAAGGCCATCGGCACCGCCGATGACGAAGGCAAGGCTCGCATCGGCATCGCGCCACTTTGCGAGCCGGTCGGCGAGATCGGTGCTCGACAAATTCTTGCCGCGCCCATCGAGCGCGATCACCACCGCATCCTTCGGTAGAGCACCGAGGATCAATTCGGCTTCGCGCGCTTTGAGCTCGGGTGGTGACAGCTTGCGGCGCTCTTCGACTTCGCGGATCGTCAGCGGCCACCGAATGCGTTCGGCGTAGAATTCCTGCAGTGCTTTGAGTGGTCCGGCTTTGTGCCGTCCCACCGCAATGATGGTGAGGCGCATCGTACGCGCTCTCTTTCAGACCCTACTGTCCGGCGGCTTCGGAGAGCGCCTCGCCCCACATTTTCTCGAGATTGTAATAAGCGCGCGTTTCGGGGCGGAAGAGATGCACCACGACATCGCCCGCATCGATCAGCACCCATTCCCCATGGCGCATGCCTTCGACCGCAACATGTTTGCAGCCGGCTTCTTTCAGGCCCTCGGTCAGGCGCTGGGCGAGCGCCATCACCTGCCGCTGCGAGCGGCCGGTGGCGATGAGCATGAAATCAGCAATATCGGATTTGCCTTGGAGATCGATGGTGGCGATATCTTCCGCCTTGCCATCGTCGAGCAGCTTCTCAGCAAGGATGAGAAGCTTTTGCGCCGGCGATTGCTTCGGTTTCGCTTGCCTCGCTTTCGCTGGGCGCTTGGGTGTGGCTGAACTGCTAGTGCGCGGGATGGGCATTACCTCTTCAAAGAGCGCCCTTCAGGGCGGAAATTTTAAGCCACGCCTTTCGGGGCGCGGATCGCCGTGGCCGAATGGAAATCGAGCTTGACCGGCAGGAACGTCCAGGCCGGCGGCTCGATCTCGCTGAAACGTGGCGTTTCCCGGATAACACGCGCCCGGGAAAAACGCTGCGCTGCCAGCCCAGCCAAGGCTTTTTGACAGTACGTAGGGCGTGCAAAAACCGCAATGGGAACACGCGCGAAAATGCCCTGCCAATCCTTCCAGTGGCGGATTTGCGCGAGATTGTCGGCTCCCATCAGCCACACGAAATCGATTCGCGGCCAGCGCGTCTGCAGCGCGGCGAGCGTATCGATGGTGAAATGCGTGCCGAGCCGGGTCTCGAGATCGAGGACGCGGATGCGCCGATCATGCTGCGCAACGGCTTTGGCGCCCGCGATGCGCTCGCTGAGCTTGCCCATGCCGGCGGTCGGCTTCAGCGGATTTTGCGGTGCGACCAGCCACCAGATTTCATCGAGGCCGAGACGCTTCAGCGCCTCGCGGCTGACATGCAAATGGCCTTGATGCGCCGGGTTGAACGAGCCGCCGAGCAGGCCGACATGCCGCTTCGGTAGATGGCCGAGGCCGGGAACTTGGCTCAGGGGCGCAGCTGGGCTCAGGGACGCACCTGGCCGTTGCCGCGCACGACGTATTTGAAGCTCGTCAGCTGCTCGGCGCCGACCGGCCCGCGTGGCGGCAGGCGATTGGTCGAGATGCCGATCTCGGCGCCCATGCCGAACTCGCCGCCATCGGCGAATTGCGTCGAGGCGTTGCGCAACACGATCGCGCTATCGACTTCCTCGAGGAAGCGCTCGGCCGCCTCGTCGTTCTCGGTGATGATCGCATCGGTGTGATGCGAGCCGTAATGATTGATATGCGCGATCGCGGCCGATAGATCGTCGACCACGCGCACGGCAAGGATCGCATCGAGATATTCGGTGAACCAATCCTGCTCGCTCGCAGCATTGGCTTGCGGATCGAGCTTGCGCACGGCGTCGTCGCCGCGAATCTCGCAGCCGCCTTGATGCAGCGCGGCGAGGATCGGCGGCAGCGCTTTCTCGGCGACGGCACGATCGACCAGCAGCGTCTCGGCGGCGCCGCAAATCCCGGTGCGGCGCAGCTTCGCGTTCATCACGATGCTCAGCGCCTTGTCGAGATCGGCGGCGCGATCGACGTAGACGTGGCAATTGCCTTCGAGATGCGCGATCACCGGAATGCGACTCTCGCGTTGCACGCGCTCGATCAGCGATTTGCCGCCGCGCGGCACGATGATGTCGATGAACTCGGTCATGGTCAGCATCATGCCGACGGCGGCGCGATCGATCGTCGGCACCAGCTGCACCGCCGCAGCGGGCAATCCTGCGGCGGCGATGCCGGTTTGGAGCGCCGTGGCGATGGCGCGCGACGAGTGGAAGCTTTCCGAGCCGCCGCGCAGGATGGCGGCGTTGCCGGCGCGCAGGCAAAGCCCGCCGGCATCCGCGGTCACATTCGGTCGCGACTCATAGATGATGCCGATCACGCCGAGCGGCACGCGCACCCGTGCGATGTCGAGTCCGTTGTGCCGCGTCCAACGCGCCAGCTCGCTGCCGATCGGATCGGGCAGGGCGGCGACTTCCTCGAGGCCCTTGGCCATCGCGGCGACGCGCTTCTCGTCCAGCAAAAGTCGATCGGTCATCGCCGGCGAGAGATCTTTCGCCGCCGCCATGTCCTGGCGATTGGCATCGAGGATGGTCTTCGCCTGATCGCGGACCGCCTGGGCCGCGGCCTGCAACGCCTTCGTTTTCTTCGCCGCGTCGGCATGGGCAAGCGTCGCGGCGGCTTGGCGCGCGGCGGCGCCGAGCGCCTTCATCTCGGTTTCGATGCCGGGGTCAATGCGACCGTCGGCGCTCATGTCACCACCAGATCGTCGCGATGGATCATCTCGTCGCGGCCACGGTAGCCGAGGATGGCCTCGATTTCACCGCTTTTATGGCCGGCGATGGCGCGGGCATCCGCGGCCGAATAGGCCGAGAGGCCGCGCGCGATCTCGCGGCCGTCGCCGTTCTTCACCACCACCGCATCGCCGCGATCGAAATTGCCTTCGATCGTGGTGACACCGGCGGGCAAAAGGCTTGTGCCGCGCTTCAAGGCCGCAGCGGCGCCGGCATCGACGATGAGCACGCCCATCGGATTGAGGCTCGAGGCAATCCAGCGTTTCCGCGCGGTGCGTGGCTCGGCCAAAGGCAGGAACCAGGTGGTTTTCGCGCCTTCCTCGATGGCTTTGAGCGGATGCAGGCCCTCGCCTTTGGCGATCACCATGCGGCAGCCGGCGCCCATGCAGATGCGCGCGGCGACGAGCTTCGTCACCATGCCGCCCGAGCTGTAGCCGGCCGGAGCCTCGCCGCCCATCGCCTCGATCTCGGGCGTGATCTCGCGCAGCTCGTCGATATGGCGGGCGAGAGGATCGCGCCGCGGATCGGCGGTGTAGAGGCCGTCGATATCCGAGAGCAGCACCAGCGTGTCGGCGCTGATCATCTGCGCGACGCGCGCGCCGAGGCGATCATTGTCGCCGAAGCGAATCTCCTGCGTCGCGACCGTGTCGTTCTCGTTGATGATCGGCACCGCGCCCAGCGCCAGCAGCTCTTCGATGGTGGCGCGCGCATTGAGATGGCGGCGACGCTCTTCGGTGTCGTCGGGCGTGAGAAGAATTTGTGCGACGGCGACGCCGTGTCTGCCCAGCGCCTCTTGATAAGCATGCGCCAGGCGGATCTGGCCGGACGCGGCGGCGGCCTGCTTCTCTTCGAGCTTCAGATTGCGGCCGGTGAGGCCGAGATGCCGGCGTCCGACCGCGACCGCGCCGGACGAGACGATAAGCACTTCCTGGCCGCGCGCGCGGCAGCGAACGACGTCTTCGACCAGCGCATCGAGCCAGGCACGGCGCACATCGCCGCTGGCGTCGTCGACCAGCAAGGCCGAGCCGATCTTGATGATGAGGCGCTTGGCGGTAGCAAGCGATTCGCTCATGGCGCCCATTCGCTCATGGCGCGAAGACAGGCTCGCTCGCGGCCTGCTGTTCCTTCTCGGCTTCGGCCGCGCGTGCCGCCTGCACGGTTTGCAGCAGCGCGGTCAGCACCTCGTCGACGCCCCGACCGGTCGCGCCCGACATCACGTAGATCGGCCGCTTCGCTGCGCGTTTCAGCTTGGCGCGCTTCTTGGTCAGCTCTTCCGCGGGCACGGCATCGGCTTTGTTGAGCGCGATGATCTCGGGCTTCTCGGTGAGGCCGTGACCATAGGCTTCGAGCTCGCCGCGAATGGTGCGCCAATGGCCGAGGATGTCCTCTTCGGTCGCATCGATGAGATGCAGCATCACCGCGCAGCGTTCGACATGGCCCAGGAAGCGATGGCCGAGGCCGGCGCCTTCGCTCGCGCCCTCAATAAGTCCGGGCAGATCGGCGATGACGAATTCCTCGCCATGCGCCGAGACGACGCCGAGCTGCGGACGCAAGGTGGTGAAGGGGTAATCCGCGATCTTCGGCTTGGCGCGCGTGACGCGCGAGAGGAAGGTCGATTTGCCGGCATTGGGCAGCCCAAGCAGGCCGGCGTCGGCGATGAGCTTTAAGCGCAGCCAGATCCAGCGCTCTTCGCCGGGCCAACCCTTGGTTGCTTTGCGCGGCGCGCGGTTGGTCGAGCTTTTGAAATGCGCGTTGCCGAAGCCGCCATCGCCGCCTTTCAGCAGCACATGCCGCTCGCCCGGCTTCTTCAGATCGAGCAGCACGGTCTCGTTGTCTTCGTCGAGGATCTGCGTGCCGACCGGAACCTTGAGCACCACGCTTTTACCGGCGGCGCCGCTGCGATCGGCGCCCATGCCGTGATGGCCGATCTCGGCGCGAAAATGCTGCTGATAGCGATAATCGATCAGCGTGTTGAGATTGGGCACCGCCTCGACGATGACATCGCCGCCGCGGCCGCCATCGCCGCCCCACGGCCCGCCATGGTCGATGAATTTCTCGCGCCGGAACGCGACGACGCCGGCGCCGCCATCGCCGCTCCGCACATAGATCTTGGCCTGGTCGAGAAATTTCATGGTGCTGCGAGTTTAAGGTCGATGCTCAAACAAAAAGGGGGAATGTGGCCATTCCCCCTCTTCGTTCTTTTCGCGAGGAACGGCGTCAGTCGGCGGCTTCTACCGGCGCCGGCTTCACCGAGACGAAAGTCCGCCCCTTGCTCGAAGTGTGGAAGCCGACGAAGCCATCGGCGAGGGCGAAGAGCGTGTGATCGCGGCCGAGGCCGACGTTCTCGCCCGGGTGATAGGTGGTGCCGCGCTGCCGCACGAGGATGTTGCCCGCGAGCGCGATCTGGCCGCCGAACTTCTTCACTCCGAGGCGCCGGCCCTTGGAATCGCGCCCGTTGCGCGAAGAGCCGCCTGCTTTCTTATGGGCCATGGAGCTTGCTCCTTATTCCTTGGTCGACGTCAGCCGGTGATGTCGGTGATGCGCAGCACGGTCAACGCCTGGCGATGGCCGTTCTTGAGGCGATAATTATGCCGGCGCTTCTTCTTGAAGACGAGGATCTTGTCGTCGAGCTTTTGCTCGAGCACGGTCGCGGTCACTTTGGCGCCGGCGAGCGTCGGCTTGCCTGTCTTGGCATCGGCACCTTCGCCGATCATCAAGACGTCATCGAGGGTGACGCTCGCGCCTTCCTCGGCATCGAGCTTCTCGACGAAAACGACCTCGTCCTTGGCGACCCGGTATTGCTTGCCGCCGGTGCGGATCACTGCATACATGGCTGGTTCTTTGCTGAATTGTCCCCCGGCCGGCTAGCCC
>DATMZZ010000138.1:0-17733 GCA_035573175.1 Allostellaceae bacterium | reverse complement strand
TGGACTGGAGAAAACCCATGGATGGCCGGAACAAGTCCGGCCATGACGGTTAGGGGTTTAGGCTGAGAGCCGGCGGCTGAAAGTTCTCAGCTCTCTAAGCGCCGTCATTGCGAGCGAAGCGAAGCAATCCAGAGGCCTCATGTGTTCGCCCTAGATTGCTTCGTCGCTTCGCTTCTCGCAATGACGAACAAATTGATCGCTGACAGCTACTTCTTCTTTTTCTTCGCCTTGTCGCCCTTCAACTCGCGGATCTCGGTGTTCATCCCGACATCCTTGCGGCGGCGCTTGGCGATCATCTCGCCGGTCTCGAAGTAGTCGCCCTTTACCGCGCGCTCGGCGGCTTCGTCGAACTCCTCCGACCATTCGCCGAGCGAGTAGCCGAACCACGGCTGCTCGGGCTTCAGCGCCGGCAGGCCGAGCTCTTCCCAGATATTCTTCGCGCGCTCCATATAGGGGCGCTTGGGCAGCGACACCGGCGGGTAGGGCTCTTTCAAGGTCGCATCGATCAGCACCGAGCCATCCTCGCCGCCGTTGCGATGGCTGCGCGGCCCGTGGCCCTGGTCGCGATGCGGCAGGATGTGCATGTCGAGCAGCGGATTGGCGCGGTAGGACATCGCCCAGAGCAGCGCATTGGCGTCATCGGGATCGATGTCGTCATTGACGGCGATGATGTATTTGCCAGCGGCGCGGTGCAGCGCTGCGGCGCCATACATCGCGCGCCATATCTCGGTGGTCGGCAGCTTGCGATCGACGACGATCACCAGGACCTTGCGCAGATTGGTCAGTGGCTCGTGCATCGAGACTTTCTTGACGCCTTTGATGCCGAGCGTCGCGGTCAGATGCTGCAGCATCATCGGCTCGAGCGCGACGCGCTTCATCAGCGAGGATTCGGACGGCGTCACCTGGCTGACGATCGAGGTGAGGATCGCGTCGCGCCGCCGCGTGATCGCGGTCACTTCCATGAACGCGTTGTATTCCTGCAGATTCACATGGCCGTGTGATTCACCAAAAGGAGCTTCGGGCTCGAGCTCGTCGGTATGGATCAAGCCTTCGATGACGATCTCGGCCTCGGCGGGGACGAGCAGATCGACCGTCTTCGCCTTCACGACATTGATCGGCGCGCCGACAAGGCCGCCGGCGACGGTCAGCTCATCCATCGTCTCGGGCAGTTTCTGCGCCGAGGTATAGGCGATGCAGGGCGGACAGCCGAGGATCACCGCGGCGGGCAGCTTCTTGCCTTTCGCCTTGGCCTTTTCCCAATGCGCATAGATGCCGGGCCTGAGCTCGAGCGAGGGGTTCATGCCGAGCCGCCGCGGCGCTTTCACCTGGCCGCGATAGATGCCCATGTTCTGGATGCCGGTATCGGGATCCTTGGTGATGTATTGCGAGAGGGTCGTATAGGGCGACACGTCCCAGCCCGGCGTCGAGATCGGGATCGGAATCCCGTCGAGGCCCTGGCCCGGCTTGTCGAGCGCCTTGCCGGTGATGACGATCTCCTGACAGGGCGCGGTCTCGACCACGCGCGGCGGGATCGGATGCGCGACGGCGCGGTTCCAGGTCGCCTCGATCTGGCCGAGTTCGCAAGCCATGCCGATCGAATAGATCTCGCGATTGCTGGCGAGCACGCCGACCGCGACCGGAATGTTGTAGCGCTTGCCCTTGGCGTCGCTGACATTGTTGAAGAGGAAGGCCTTGCGGTCTTTCTCGGCAATGCCGCCGCGGAATTGCCAGCGCACCAGCGGGTGCATCTCGGTGTCCTTGTCGATCACGCGATCGACCGTCACCAACAGGCCTTCCTTTTCGAGCGTCTTCAGATGATCGTGGAGATCCGGGTAGCGGCGCTTCGGAGCCGTGCCGATGCGCGGCTTGCCCTTGGCCTTCGTCGCCATGTCCATGGCCTATCTCCTATCTGTTATCTCTCCCCCTCACCCCAACCCTCTCCCCGCTGGGGAGAGGGAGGGACCCGGCGCGCAGCGACGGGAGGGTGAGGGGGCAGAAACTCGATGTAGCCCTTATCGCCCGCGGCGGATCAGCGTGCCTGCGCCCTCGGCGAAAAGCTCCAACAGAATCGCATTCGGGACGCGGCCATCGATGATGACCGCGGCTTCGACGCCGCCGGTGATAGCGTCGAGGCAGGTTTCGATCTTCGGGATCATGCCGCCCGAGATCGTGCCGTCGGCAATGAGTTCGCGTGCTTTCTCGACCGAAAGCTGCGAGATCAGCTTCTTTTCCTTGTCGAGCACGCCGGCGACATCGGTCAACAGCAGGAAGCGCGTCGCTTTCACGGCGGCGGCGACGGCGCCCGCGACGGTGTCGGCATTGATGTTGTAGGTCTCGCCGGCTTCGCCGACGCCGATCGGCGCGATCACCGGGATGATGTCGGATTTCTCGAGCAGGTCGAGGATCTTGGTGTTGATGCCCACGGGCTCGCCGACAAAGCCGAGATCGAGCACTTTCTCGATATTGCTGTCGCTGTCTTTGTGAGACGCGGGATGCGCGAGCTTCTTGGCGCGGATGAGATCGGCGTCCTTGCCCGAAAGCCCGACCGCGAGCCCGCCCGCTTTGTTGATGAGCGCGACGAGCTCCTTGTTGACCGAGCCCGACAGCACCATCTCGACGATCTCGACTGTCGCTTGATCGGTGATGCGCAGCCCGTCGACGAAGGAGCTCTTGATCTGCAGGCGCTTCAGCATGTCGCCGATCTGAGGCCCGCCGCCATGCACGACGATCGGGTTCATGCCGACCTGCTTCAAGAGCACGATGTCGTCGGCGAATTGGCGTGCGATCTTGTCGTCGCCCATGGCGTGGCCGCCATATTTGACGACGATGGTCTTGCCGGAATAGCGCCGGAAATAGGGAAGCGCCGCGGAGAGGGTTGCCGCTTTCTTCGCGGCTTCAGCCTGTTTGTCCGGTGTCTCGCTCATGCGCGGAATTTAACGCGCACGGCGCTCCACGGCTAGTTCGGCCAGCGATGCGCGCAAGGCGGCAATGCCCGCGCCGTCATGCGCGCTCGTCAGATGAATGACCGGATGGGCAGCGACATGCTTGGCGAGGCTTTGGGCAAGGCCCGCGACTCTTTTGTGAAGCTCGTCTGGCTCGACGAGATCGCATTTCGTTAGCACGACCTGAAACGACACGGCGGCTTCGTTGAGCTGCTTCATGAGCGGCTTGTCGGTATCCTTGATGCCGAAACGCGCATCGAGCAGCAGAAGCACGCGGCGCAAGCTGGCGCGGCCCTTGAGGTAGCGCGCGATGAGGCCGGTCCAGCGTTTGATCTCGCCCTTGGACGCCTCGGCATAGCCATAGCCGGGCAGATCGACGAGCATCAGCCGCTCGCCAAGCTCGAAGAAATTGATCTGTCGCGTGCGGCCGGGCGTGCGCGAGACGCGGGCGAGGGCGCTCTGCCCGGTCAGCGCATTGACGAGACTCGATTTGCCGACATTGGAGCGGCCGACGAAAGCGATCTCTGGCAGCGTGTCGGGCGGGATCGCGTCGTCCTTCGTCGCGCCTGCGACGAAGCTGCAGGGCGCGGCGAAAAGCAGTCGGCCCTGCTCTTCCGCGTCCGGCTCAGGCGCCGCGTCCGGTGGAAAGACCGAGTCAGGCATTGTTGCAGTACCAGCCTGCGTCCTTCGACAAGCTCAGGACGAGGGAGATTGTACGCGGCATCTCCCATTCGAAGATGCCGGAAAAGATGTACCTCGTCCTGAGCTTGTCGAAGGGCGCAGGATGCGCATGCAATCGCCGCTCTAAGTCTTGGCGGCTTTGGCGGGCGTCTTCTTGCCGCCGGGCGGGTTGGCGCGGCTGACGCCGGCGCGGCGCATGATCGCCCATTGCTGCGCGATCGAGAGCAGGTTGTTCCACGCCCAATAGATCACCAGCCCCGAGGCGAATTGCGACAGCATGTAGGTGAAGACGAAGGGCAGGGCCATGAACATCTTCGCTTGCATCGGATCGGGCGGCTGCGGGTTGAGCTTCTGCTGCAGGAACATCGTGATGCCCATGATGATCGGCCACGCGCCGATATGGATCAGCGAGATCTCGGGCGGCGTGAACGGCAGCAGGCCGAAGAGATTGACGAAGCTCGTCGGGTCGGGCGCCGAGAGATCGTGGATCCAGCCGTAGAACGGTGCCTGACGCATCTCGATCGTGACGTAGAGCACTTGATAGAGCGCGTAGAACACCGGGATCTGAATCACGATCGGCAGGCAGCCGGCCATCGGATTGGCGCCGACGCGCTTATAGAGCGCCATCATCTCCTGGTTGAGCTTCACCTTGTCGTCGCCATAGCGCTCGCGCAGCTTCGCCAGCTCCGGCTGCAGCAGCCGCATCTTGCTCATCGCGCGATAGGATTTGTTGGCGAGCGGGAAGAAAATCAGCTTGATGAGCACGGTCAGAAGCATGATCGACAAGCCGAAATTGCCGATATGGGCATAAAAGAAATCAAGCACCTGGAAGATCGGCTTTGCGATGAAATAGAGCCAGCCGAAATCGATCGCATGATCGAAGTACGGAATCCCGAGCGCGTCGTCGTAATGGTCGAGCAGCGCCAGTTGCTTGGCGCCGGCAAAAAAACGATTGTTGACCGTGAGGGTGGCACCGGGCGCGATGTCTTGCTGGTCGCCGCGATAATCGACCTGGTAGACGTCGGTCTTGCCCTGCATCACATGGTGGAAGGTCGCGCTGAGCTTCTCTTTCTGATCGGGGATCAGCGCGGTCAGCCAATACTTGTCGGTAAATCCGATCCAACCCCCGGTCGATTGAAAATTCGGCCCGTTGGGCTTCATGTCGGAATATTTGTAGTTGTCCAGCTTTCCGTCGAACACGCCGATTGGTCCAACTTTATAGAGATAGGTGGGTGAAACCGGTACCTCGCCTTTGCGTGCCGTGAGCGCGTAGGGATAAAGCGTGACCTTCGCGCCGCTGGTGTTGGTGACACTCTGCGTCAGCGTGAACATGTATTCGCTGTCGACCGCGTAATGGCGCGTGTAGCGCAGCCCGGCGCCGTTATCCCAGGTCAGATCGATCGGATGCTCGGGCGTGAGCGCCCCGCCCGAGCTTGTCCAGACCGTGTCGTTGCCCGGCACTTTGACGCTCGGATCGCCCGCGACCCAGCCGAACTCGGCGAAATAAGGCTCCGCCGTGCCATCGGGCGCAAGCAGCACGATCTGCGGCGAATTGGGATCGGGCTCCTCGCGATAATCGAGCAGCGTCAGATCGTCGATCCGCCCCCCGACGAGATTGATCGAGCCTCTGAGGCGCGGCGTCTCGATCTGGGCGCGCGGCGTCTTGGCGAGCACGCTTTCGCGCGAGGCGGTGGGGATGAGCGTCGCCGGCGTGGTGCCGCCGCTCGCATTGGGCGTGGCAGCGCCCGGCGCCGACGGCGCGCTCGCGCCAGGTGCTTGCGGCGCGCCGGCTTGCTGGCTCGTCTGCGTCGGAGGTTCGGGAGCCTGGCTCTTCGGCGCCAAGAAATACTGGAAGCCGAACAGGATCACGCAGGAGACGACGATCGCGAGAATGAGATTTTTCTGATTGTCCATCGATCAGTGATCCGAATGCGGCGGAACCGGGTCATAGCCGCTGCCGCCCCAGGGATGGCAGCGCGCCAGCCGTTTCAATGTAAGAACGATACCGCGCAGCGCGCCATGCTCGGCGATTGCTTCTTGCGCGTAATGCGAGCAACTCGGCTCGAAGCGGCACGAAGGCAGCAACAGCGGCGATATCAACAGCTGATAGGCGCCGATGAGGCCACGCAGCAGCATGCTGCTCGCGATCGACAGTGCCCTCATAAACAACTGTGGTCCCCGCGAAAGCGGGGACTTAGACATACCGCCAGATGCCTGCTTTCGCGGGCCTGACGAAAAAGAGAGAGCGGTCCCTAGCCCACTCATTACCGAACTCCGGATCCAGCCTTCGCGTTCAGTCGTTCCATCGCGGTCGTCATATCGGCGACCAGTTCGGCGAAGGGCCGGGTCGCGGTCTCGGTCCGGGCGATGGCAACATAGTCGAAGCCTGGCGCGCCATGCTGCGGTAGCACCTGCTCGGCGGCGGCTTTCAGCCGGCGCCGAGCGCGGTTCCGCACGACAGCGATACCGACCTTACGGCTCGCGGTGAAGCCGATGCGCGGGACAGGTGGCAAATCCGAATCCTCCGGGCGGCGGGCGGCCTGCAGGATCAGACCGGGTGCCACCCATCTACGGCGGCTCGCCGCTACGGCTAAAAATTCGGGCCGGCGCTTGAGACGCGCAAGCCCGGCCATGATTACGAACCGTTAAATTTCCTTCAGGCGCTGAGCCGCTTACGGCCTTTGGCCCGGCGGCTGGAAAGCACCCGGCGACCGCCCACCGTCGCCATCCGCGCCCGGAAGCCATGACGGCGCTTGCGAACGATCTTGCTCGGCTGATACGTGCGCTTCACGCGGACGACCCTTCTTTACTGGAATGAGCGCGGTGTATAGGGTTAGGCGGGCTGCAAGTCAACGCCAAACCGCAGTGCCGGCGCGCGGAAACTGGAAAATCTGTATGAGCGTCAAGCGCTTATGGAACAGTGTCGCATCCGGCCTCTCGGCCCGGCTGCTGGTGTTGACGGTCTTCTTCGTCATGCTCTCGGAAGTCCTCATCTTCGTGCCCTCGGTGGCGCGGGACCGGCTGGCCTATCTCGAGGACCGGATCGACGCCGCCCGGCTGGCGGTTTTTGCCCTCGAAGCCACCCCGGATAACGTCGTCAGCCCCGCCCTCGCCAACCACCTCCTCGCCGATGTCGGCGCCCATGGCATCGCCGTGCATGAGGAGGATGCGATCTTGATGATCGACACCGAAATGCCGCCGGTGCCCGACGCGACCTTCGATCTGCGCGGTGTCTCCATGTGGGCGCTGATCCGCGACGCGGTCATGGCCCTGCCGCGGACCGACAACCGCATCCTCCGCGTCATGGACGTGTCGTCGAAAGAGCCGGGCGTCGTCGTCGAGGTCCTGCTCGACGAAAAGCCGCTCCGCGCCGAGATGTGGGCTTATGGCGGCCGGCTTTTCGGCGTCTCCCTGGTGATCTCGCTGATCACCGCGGCGCTGGTCTATGTCAGCCTGCAATGGCTGCTGGTCGGACCGATGCGGCGTCTGACCCAAGGCATGATCAAATTCCGCGAGGACCCGGCCGATGCGACGCGCGTCATCAAGCCGGCCCGTCGCCGCGACGAGCTTGGCCAAGCGGAGCGCGAGCTGGCGATGATGCAGGAGACGGTGCGCCAGGCGTTGCTCGAGAAGGAGCGCCTGGCGGCGCTTGGTGCCGCGGTTACCAAGATCAATCACGATCTCAAGAACATCCTTGCGACCATGCGGCTTCTGGCCGACGGCATCGCGGCAAGCGCTGCACCGGAGCTGAAACGCGTCGCGCCGAGCCTGGCCGCCGCGATCGACCGCGCTGTCGCGCTCACCACCGGCACTCTCGACTACACGCGCGAGCGCGCCGCACCGCTGCATCGCAGCCGCTTCGCGCTGGCGGGTCTCACCGAAGAGATCGCCGAGATGGAATTCCGCGAGGGCGCCGAGGGTTTTGTGATCGAGAACCGGGTCGCGCCCTCGCTCATCGCGGCCGCCGATCGCGACCAGCTTTTCCGCGTGCTGCACAATCTCGCGCAGAACGCGGCGCAGGCCGGCGCACATCATTTGAGCTTCCGCGCCGCGGAGAGCGAGGCGTTGCTGCTGATCGAAGTGGCGGATGACGGGCCGGGCCTGCCGCCCAAGGCGCGCGAGAATCTATTCCGGCCGTTCGCGGGCTCGGCGCGTCCGGGCGGGACGGGGCTGGGTTTGGCGATCGCGCGCGAGGTGATGCGCGCCCATGGCGGCGACATCGCGCTCGACGAGAGCACGGGCGCCGGAACGATCTTCCGCTTGAGCCTGCCGCGGACGAGCGCGTCCGTTTAGCGTGCCCGTTTAGCGCCCCGCGAATCTAGTGATGGGGCCGGGGCGCGGTTTCGACGGTTTCGGAATTTTCGCGATAGATGGCGTCGAGCAGGCGGCGGCTCGGTCGGTCGCCATTCGCGAGGTTGAGCGTGTCTTGCAGGGTGAGCGCCTGATCGAGGTTTTTGACGACCGCGATCGCATCGCCGCTGAGGCCGCGATAGATGCCGTGCCGATCATCGGTGCGCCAGACCGGCGCCACGACGCTGTAGAAACCACGCGCGGCCGGCACCGGCGTCACAGACGGCGGCGCCGGGCGGCGTAAACGGAAGAGTTTTCCGAAGAAGGCGAACATCGCAATTTTCTCCGGTCGCCAATAAGTCGACCCGCAGCCGTATTAACCTTGAAATGGCAAACGAAAGGTTACCAGCCGCTCGTCTAAGTAATTTTACGCGTCACGTCCTTCTACAGACCAGCCGCCGGGTTCAGTCGAGTGCCACAAGCTGTGCCTTTAAATAAGCACTCTCGGGCAGAAAAGGATGCACCGGATGATCGGGGGCAGCGCCAGTCGTGGCGATGATCCGCCCGTCGCGCTGCGCATCCTGCAGGCCACGGCGCACGGCTTCGGCAAAAGCCTCGGTCTCGACCTGATGCGAGCAGGAGGCGATGAAGAGCGTGCCGCCCTTGGCGACGAGCGAGGCCGAGAGCCGTGCCAACTTGCGGTAGCCGCGCAGCGCCGGTCCCAGATCCTTCTTTGAGCGCGCGAAAGCGGGCGGATCGGCGATCACCAGATCGAAGCGCTCGCCCTGTCCATGCAGCCGCTCGAGCTCGTCGAAGGCGTCGCCCTTGGCGAAGCGGCAGCGCGCGCCGACGCCGTTCAACTCGGCCGAACGCGCGGCCAGCTTTAACGCCGTATCCGACCGGTCGACGGCGAGCACCTGCTCGGCCCCGGCGAGCGCGGCGAGGATGCCGAAGCCGCCGCCGAAGCAATAAGCATCAAGCACGCGGCCGCCGCTGGCGAAGCGGCTGGCGAGGTGGCGGTTCTCGCGCTGGTCGTAGAACCAGCCGGTTTTTTGGCCGCCGAGCGGGTCGATCGCGAAACGCGCGCCGTTCTCGACGATCTCGACGGGCGGTGCGACCTCGCCGACAGCGACGCGATCCTCGCCGGCGAGACCTTCGAGGCCGCGCGCGGCGGTGTCGTTGCGCAAGACGATGGCGCGCGGGTTCAGCACATCGCGGCAGGCGGCGAGGAATTCCTCTTCGAGCAGCGCCATGCCGGCGGTGTTGATCTGGCAGCTCAGCACATCGCCGAAACGGTCGAGGATGATGCCCGGCAAGCCATCGGCCTCGGCATGGATTAGCCGGTAATAGGGCTCGGGATAAAGCCGATGGCGCAAGGTCAGCGCGCGCTCCAGTCGCGTCGCGAAGAAAGCGCGATCAATGCGCGTCGCGGCATCGCGGCTCAAGAAGCGTGCGGCGATCAGCGTATGCGGGTTGAAGCTCGCGGTGCCGAGCGTCTTGCCGTTGGCGGTGGTCAGCGCGACGAGGCTGCCCGGCGGCAGCGCTTTCGCCGCCGCGTCCATCGCGATCTCGTTGGAATAGACCCAGGGATGGCCCGACGCGGCGCGCTTGTCGTGGCCGGGAAGCAGGCGAAGGGTCGGACGCGACGTTGCTGGAGCGGAGGATTCGTTCATCGCCGCTGCTTGGCGGCAATCGGTGCCGCCGTCAATCGCAGTCCGGGTTGGCGTTTCGCATCCGAAAAATAAACTTCGCCTCCCCCGCGCAAGCGGACGACCCGCGCGGCCGCTCTTCGCGGCCGTGCCCGTTGGGTTCACGCGCGAAGAGCGCGTGAACGGGTCGTCCCAGGGTTACACAGACGATGTTTCTCTGGGTTCCCGCTTTCGCGGGAATGGCGATTGCTTTTGGCTTAGCGATCAATCGCCAAGCGCGGTGCCGGCGCGGCGATCGTCGGCGGCGCCGTCGAAGCCTTGCGGCGTCACACGGATGCCGGAGAGACCGCTGTTGCGGCCGTTGCGGCGAATCTCGTGCCCTGCCGCTGCAAGTGCCGCGGCCAGCACGTCGGCATTATGCGTCGCCTCGACATCGGTTGCCGCGCCGTTGCGGTTGCTGACATTCGGCAAATCCATCGCCTGCTGCATCGGGAAGTTCCAGTCGAGCGTGGCGATCAGGGTCTTGGCGACGTCGGTGATGATCGCGGCGCCGCCGGCAGAGCCGACGCTCATCACCAGCTTGCCCTTCTGGTCGAAGACCAGGGTCGGCGACATCGAGCTGCGCGGCCGCTTGCCGCCTTGGACGCGGTTGGCAACCGGCTTGCCGTTGCTTTCGGGAACGTAAGAGAAATCGGTGAGCTCGTTGTTGAGCAGGAAGCCGCGCACCATGAGATGCGAGCCGAAGGCGAATTCGATCGTCGTGGTCATCGCCAGCGCGTTCCCGTTACGGTCGATGATCGCCATGTTGCTGGTCGAGGGGAATTCCGGCGTCTGATCGCGGCCCCAATTATCGGCATGGAGGCCCGGTGGCTCGCCCGGCGCGACGGTGCCGGCGGCGAAATGCTGCGGGTTGATGAGCTTGGCGCGCTGCGCGAGATAGTTGCGGTCGATCATGCCGGCGATCGGGGCGCGCACGAAATCCGGATCGCCGACATACCGGTCGCGATCGGCATAAGCGAGACGGCTCGCCTGCGCGAAGAGGTTCCAGGCCTCGGGCGTGTTGACCTGATCCTTCAGGTCGAAAGACTGCAGCAGGCCGAGAATCTCCAGCACCGCGACGCCGCCCGAGCTCGGCGGTCCCATGCCGCAGAGCCGATATTGACGATAGAAGCCGCAGATCGGCGGCCGTTCTTTCGCCCGATAACCGGCGATATCGGCGAGCGTCATATCGCTCGGATTGACCCAGGCGTTATCGGCGGTCGCGACGATGTCGTCGGCGATCGGGCTTTTATAGAAAGCGTCGGCGCCCTGTTTCGCGATCGTCGTCAGTGTCGCGGCGAATTCGGGATTCTTGAGGATCGTGCCCGCTGGCTTCGGGGTGCCGTCCGGCTGATAGAAATAGGCACGCGCCACCCCGTCTTTCGGGAAGAGCTTATCGCGTGCCAACTCGCCATTGAGCTTTTCCGAGATCGGGAAGCCGTCGCGCGCCAGCTTGATCGCCGGCTGGAAAAGGCTCGCCCAGGGCAATTTGCCGTAACGGCGATGGGCCATCTCCAGCATCCGCAGCACGCCCGGCACGCCGACCGAGCGGCCGCCGACCAGCGCCTGGAAATAATTCATCGGTTTGCCGTCGGGCCCGATGAAGCGGTCGCCTTTCGCGGCGGCCGGTGCGGTCTCGCGCCCGTCAAAGGTCGTGACGCGATGGTCTTTTGTCGAATAGAGCACCAGCAAGGCGCCGCCGCCGATGCCGGACGATTCCGGCTCGACCAGATTGAGCACCATCTGTGTGGCGATCGCGGCATCGACCGCGCTGCCGCCGCGGCGCAGCATTTCGCGCCCGGCTTCCGCGGCGAGCGGATTGGCGGCCGCGACCATGTCGCGCCTGTCGTGAATAGATGCTTCGTGGGGTGCCGCTGCCTGCCGCGCTTGCGCAGTTCCGGCGACGAGCACGCTACTCACGAGCAGAAGGGCGAGAGAGCGCTTCATCGCTATGCCCTTACCGCGTCGGACGGGTGCCGGCAATCGGGGGCGCATATTGCAGATCGATATCCCACGGGAAGAGGATCCAGGTGTCCTGGCTTACCTCGGTGATGAAGGTATCGACCAGCGGCCGCCCGGCCGGCTTGGCGTAAATCGTGGCGAAATGCGCTTTCGGCAGCATGTCGCGCACCACGCGCGCGGTGCGGCCGGTATCGACCAGATCGTCGACGATCAGCCAGCCGGCGCCGTCGCCGGCGACCGGCTTCAGGATCACGGGCTGACCCTGTTTTCGGTCGTCATAGCTTGCGATGCAGATCGTATCGACCAGGCGGATGTCGAGCTCGCGGGCGACGATGGCAGCCGGCACGAGACCGCCGCGTGTGACCGCGATGATGCCTTGCCAGGGGCGGAGATCGAGCAGTCGCCAGGCGAGCGCGCGGGCGTTGCGATGCAACTCGTCCCAACTAACGGGGAAGGTTTTGTCGATCGGCGCTTGAGAAGGCGGCCCCTGCTCAGGAGATCGGGGATCAGGAGGCTTACGCGCGACCATCGCGGCCTAACGGACGAAAATCCGGACCTCGTTGCTCTGGATGTCCGGGCTCATCATGGCCGAGAGCGAGACGCGGTCGGCCGGCAATCCCATATTGGTGAGCGAGCGCAGCACATTCTCGGCATTTTGCCGCGAGGTGTTGTTGTTGACCGCGACTTGGGCGGCGGTGCCGGCATTCGGGGCGACGGCCTGGATCGTGAAGGTGGCGCTCGGCTTGCGCTCGAGCGCGCGGCTCACGGCCGTATAGAGCGGCTGCTCATAATCGACATTGGGCTGGTCGAAACGGATCACGACCAGCGGCCGACCGCCGGTGCTGGACACGGCCGATACGGCGGCGCTGCGGGTCGGCGCAGGCGCGGCGGCGCGCGGCGACGGCGCCGGCCGGCTCGGTGCCGCCGTCGGAGCGCTCGTCGCGAATTGCCGATTGGCGAGGCTGGGCCCGTAGAGCTGACCGTTCTGGATCGCGAGCGCCAAGGTGACCAGGTTATTGCGCTCGCCCGCGACATAGCCGCTTTGGCGCGTGATCTCGTCGCTGAGGGAGTTGAGCAATTGATCGACCTGCGACAGCGAGGCGGTCGTCTGCATCTCGAGCTGCTTCAGCTGATCGCGATCGGATTCGACGCCGCCCTGGAGGTTATAGGCGGCGCGAATCTCGTTGAGCAGGTAATTGCCGAAAGAGGAATCGCTTGCGACCTCGTTCGAGATGCTGTTGAGCCGGGCGACGCCGGTATTCATCTGGTCGAGGGTCGATTGCGCCTGACCCCATTGCGCGACGAGCTGCGGATTGCCCGGTGTCGTGCCGGCCTGTAGTCGCGAATTGATCGCGGCGACGACGCCGAAATAGCTGCTGGCGCTGCTGCCGAGGCTCTGCCGCGTCGCGGTCAGTTCGGCCTGGTGGCGCGCGACATTGCCCTGGAACTGGCCGAGATCGGCGCGCAGCGACTGGACTTTGAGGCCAACCAAGGTCGAACTGGAAGGCGCCGCGACCGGCGCGGCGCCGGCCACCGGCGGAAGCTGGCGTGCGGTGAAGGTCGGCTGCGGATTGGCCTCGGCCGCCGAAGGCTTGATTGGAATGGTATTGGCTGAGCCCGTATTGGTCGGTGCCGAGGTCCCGGTCGCCCAATCGAGCATGTTATCGGTGTAGGAGCAGCCGGAAAGCGCGAGCGCCGCTACCAGCGCCAGGGATGAGGAGCGCGGACAACGCATGCGGAACAGCCACCCTCGTGTCATTTTGTTATTGCTGCCAGCAAAAGACATCGGTTTTGCAGGCTAACCCCCGACGAATGACATCGCTCGGCGATGCGAAGTACCTGAGATGAGCGATTTTACGCCGGAGGTGATCTTATGCAATGCTGCGTGCAGCGACAAGTCGCTTTCGTGGCGGCATTGCTTGCCTTGCTATCGCAGGAGCTTGCGGCTAGTTTCCCCCCGCTTCGACGGCGGCATTGCGCCCGTAGCTCAACTGGATAGAGCACCAGACTACGAATCTGGGGGTTGGGAGTTCGACTCTCTCCGGGCGCGCCATCGAAATCAAGGCCGTAGCGCCGTTAAGGAAATTCTCGGAATCGGCGCAGGTAACTGTCCGCTTGCAACCGGAAAGTCCCCAATAGAAACACGCAGAGCGGTCGCCGAGCGCATCGAAGAGCCGCACGGCAAGTCGCTGCACAATCTAGGCGATAGCGACCAGGAGATCGAGGCCACAAAAGAGCGCCGTCGACATCGTTGCAGTCGTTTTGGCCTTCAGGCGAGCTACTCTGGTGACCAAGAACACACGCGCCTGTGCTAGATAGGAAGGCAACGGCTCGGCCGAAAAGCCTGGAAATTCCGCCAGGAACTCTTCGAACGCTTCCCTTTGACCGATTCCGCCAAGATCGGAACGCCAACCCCAGTCGTCAAAGAAGATCACCGCCCTGTCTGCGAGCAAGGGTGCGCAAAAGCGCAAAGCATCACGCGAAGAGGTGTAAAGATCGCAGTCGATCATCACGAGACTTGCCTTGCTCAGCTTGAGCCGAGCTCTGGCCGCGGGTGTCAGCGAGTCCTTGTACCATCCCTTGACCAAATTAATCGCATGTTCTGGCACCCCGTTCTTCTTCAAATAGCGGGTCGTCGCGCTGACCGTTGACGCGGCAGCGCCAGGCTCCCACCCTTGCTGGCCTGCCTCCTCTGGAAAGCCCTCGAAGGAATCAAAGCCGATGAGCCGAGCCTCGTTCACGCCGGCTTGGCGGAGCACGTGATACATGCATGCGTAGGACGTGCCGCGGCTCACGCCAAACTCCAAATAATCGCCGATCTCCTGACCGGATTCTTTAAGAGCGTTGATGGCGTCCACTGCGCACTGACGAAAGTCGCGCTCGGGGATTTGGGGTGTCCACGCAAGCACCCCCCGCGCCCGCAGCTTATGCCTGATCTGCCGTACACATCGTTGAAGTCCCAGCGCTCGAAGCAAGGGGCTGACGTATCGCATCCTTTCTCCTCTACAATTCTCGATTGGGAATCTCGGCGTGACGCGATTTAATTAGGCACAGATGGTCGATTGCTTTTCATCGCGTGCCTCCTCACCGAGAAACAGGACGGCATCGGGCATTATTTCGGCGCATGAATTACGGGGCTCCAATCGAAGCGAGGTTCCGACAGATATTCTCGTGACCCTTCGCATGCCAAACGTCGTAATAACCGATTTGTCGGCACTGTTCGTAACCGGCCCAATCGGCATTGAAGGTCGGATCTCGCCGAAACCACTGCAGCACATCGATCTGGCGCAAAGACTCCGAGGTCCCACATGATATGGTCGGGTCGGCGCAAAGCTCGACGAGAACGAGGCTTGGTTTAAAATGCCGCAAATCTTCGTCCGCTGCGGATTGAGTCCAACGCTCGAGATACGCAAGTCGTGCCGATTGCTGCATCGCTTTTCCGTCAACCGCGGTCTCAGCGTCGAAGATCGTCTCCAGAGTCCAAAAGCCCAGGAAGCGCGATCCCCACTTCAAGTGATATTTGAGCACGAAATCTAATACGGTCGCATAATTCGGCCCCAGAACCATAATCGATGTGCCGGTCGGCAAGGCCGCCAGGATCGCCTGTTGTACCGCCACCCGACTCTCATCAACCTCGGCCGCCGCTTTCGCCGACTGTATCGGATAGTAGAACAATCCGACGAGCACGCAGCTCACCAACGCTGTCGCGCTCATGATCCCGGCACGAAACGGCCGTCTTTGCAGCGGCGCGGTGAACTGCATGAAGCCGTCGGCGAGAATGACTCCGATAAGCAGGATGAAAAACGCGTCTGCCGGAACGAACTGATATTGCCACCCCTTCTGCTGGATCAGATAGCCGATCGTCGCGCCGACTGCCGCGATGACAAATACGTCGCCCAGGGCCCGATATTTCAGCCACCGGCGCATCACCGCATACAGCAGGAGCAATGCTAGGATCTTTGCAGTGCGGCGAGGTTCTACCAACTCAACCAGGGGAACGTGATGAAAGCCGAGATAGGCGTGGTAATCCAAAGGCACGGTCTTTGTGATGTAGTCGGGTGCGAAGATCGCGATCGCCGCGAGATAAGCTACCGCAGCGGCCATAGCTCCCGTTGCCTCGGTCCTCAGGAAACTGCGCCGGAAGCCGTTGCGGGAGGCGAGCAAGAATTCAATCCCGACGGCAATGAGGAGATGTTGCGGCTTCATTGATAAGGCAACCAGTGCGCTCGCTCCTGCCGCAAAGCCCTGCCAAGGCTCCGGCGAAACACCATCGAGCCGGATCGCTGCGGCGATAAGATATGGCAGCAGCAACAGCGTCATGATGTGATCACGCTCGCCGACATAGGCCCACGGATAGACCGTCGTGGCGTAGGCGATCCCGATCGCCAACCACAATGCCATGCTGCCCGACCCCTGCTGGGCGATGCGCCGAACCATCGAGGCGCACCATGCCGCGGAGATGAAAAGCAGCAACCCGAGACACATTTTCATCGCCGTTTGAGGCGACATGTCGAGCAGGCGGCTCAACGCCACCGGTATTTCCGAAAGCCAGATGATCGTCGGCGGATTCGTTTCTACGATGTCGGTTCCAATTCGCGCTCCGTCGAGAACGCGGCCCGCGGCATAGAGCAACCACGACTGATTGCCCCAAATCGGTTGCGCGACAAGGCTCACAACCGTCATCGAAACAACCGCGCCGCCAACGATCGGGAGTGATAGAGAGGAAATCAGCGCGCGGACTGTTACAGACACACTCGAAGATTCACTCGAACGAGATGCGAGCATCCGCGCACATCCTCCCGACACAGTACGAGCACATAGGACCGACGACTGCGCCGATTTTTTCTACGTCGAAATCCGAGGATTGATCTCGCCAAAGCTATCGAACGAACGCGCGAAAATCTAGCGCGGCAGCCGTCCGGGCACCGAGCTCGTCAGATTGCCACAGCTTTATCACGCGAGCAGAGCTGCGACGCAGCCCTCGTCGCTTTTGTCGGAAGTTCGCGGCTTACGCCGCTTTCGCGAGCGCTTCGAAAGTTTGCAGCAATTGCGGGATCGCGAGAGGCTTGCGCAACGTGCCAATCGCGCCATTGTTCATGGCTCGCTCGACCAACTCTTCGACGCTAAAGCCCGTCATCATCACGACTTGCGCATCAGGCTTGATCTGGCGAATGGCAAAGAATGCTTCGACGCCGTTCATGCCGGGCATCTTCACATCCATCAACACGACATCGAAGACAGCTTCGCCGAATTTCGCCACACCCGCTTCGCCGCTACCGGCGATCTCGATCGCATAGCCGCGCATTTCGAGGATGTCCGCGACACTCTCCGCATGGTCGCGGTCGTCGTCGACGATCAGGACGTGGAGGCTCATTCTGCCGTCTCCATGACTTGCACGCAGGCAGGGCACGGGCGCCTGCCGGCCGGATGCGATGGTTCTCGCTCGCACCTGCCATTTGATGCCCATCGTGCTGAAAAACCCTTAAAATAGCCCTACTATTAAGTGTGTAGGGCCCATTCGGCTCGCACCTCGGGGTCGGTTTCGCCGGCCTCCCGTATCGCGCGGAGCTCGGCAAACGCCGCGGGATCGGCGAGCCGGCCGAGGGCCCAAACCGCCATGGCGCGGACCAGAGGCGAGTTATCATCTAAATGGATGATAACTGCCGGTATCAGGCTGACGTCGCCGCTATTGCCGATGGCGATCAGCACGTTGCGGATGAAGCGGTCGCGGCCGGTGCGTTTGACGGGCGTGCCCGCAAAACGCGCGCGGAAAGCGGCGTCGTCCAGCGTCACCAGCTCGGCCAGTTCGGCATTTCCGGCGCGCGTCGCAAAACGTGTCTCGCGCGCCGCCCGGGCGAATTTGTTCCACGGGCAGGCGGCCAGGCAATCGTCGCAGCCATAGATGCGGTTGCCGATCGGCGCACGCAGCGCGCGCGGGATGTGGCCCTTATGTTCGATCGTCAGATAGGAGATGCAGCGCCGGGCATCGAGCTTATAGGGGGCCGGAAAAGCCGCGGTCGGGCAGGCATCGAGACAGGCGTGACAGGCGCCGCAGTGATCGTCCTCCGGCGCGTCGGGCTCGAGTTCGAGCGAGAGATAGATCTCGCCGAGGAACAGCCAGGAGCCGAAATCGCGTGAGACGAGATTGGTGTGCTTGCCCTGCCAGCCGA
>DATMZZ010000137.1:0-13424 GCA_035573175.1 Allostellaceae bacterium | reverse complement strand
TCGATTCGCTGCTTGCCGCGGCGCTGGCGCTGGCTGTGGCGCTGACCGTCGCGACCGTCGGCGGATCGCCGTCCTAAGCCGCCTTCGGACCGTAAGCTTTTGTCGCACCTCAGCTTTTTTTCATCTTGGCGATCGTTAAAGTTTGCTATCCTCTGGCTTGGTTTAAAGGAATAGGTGGCTATGGAGGCCATGGCGGCATTCACCGGCGGCGCCGGCTACTTCATCTTCTGGTTCCTCGTCGTCCTGACCGTTCTCGTCTTCGTCCACGAGCTCGGTCACTACCTCGTCGCGCGCTGGAACGGCGTGCGAGTCGAAGTGTTCTCGATCGGCTTCGGCCCCGAGCTCTTCGGCTGGAACAACCGCGCGGGCACGCGCTGGAAGATCAGCGCGATTCCTCTCGGCGGCTATGTGAAGATGTTCGGCGATGCCGATCCCGCGTCGATGCCCGCCGCCGATCTGCCCGAGATGACGGCCGCCGAGCGCGACGTCGCTTTCCATCACAAGCGCCTGCCGCAGCGCGCCGCGATCGTTGCCGCCGGGCCCGTCGCCAATTTCATTTTCGCCATCGTCGCGCTGGCGGGCTTGTTCATGACCGTCGGACAGCCTTTCACGCCGCCGCAGATCGGCTCGGTTCAGCAGGGCAGCGCCGCCGAAGCGGCCGGCATGCAGGCCGGCGACAGGATCGTTTCCCTTGATGGCCAGCGGATCGAGCGTTTCGAGGATGTGCAGCGCATCGTGCGCCTCGATCCCGGTCAGCCGCTCGCCGTCGTCATCCATCGCGGCGACCAGAACATCAGCCTGTCGGTGACGCCGAAACTCAGCGAAGTCACCGACCGATTCGGCAACAAGCATCAATACGGCCTTCTGGGAATCGTGGGGCAGGGCGTGCAATACGTCCGCTACAACCCCTTCCAGGCGCTGGTTCGCGCCAATACCGAGACGGTCGACATCGTCGGCGGGACGTTGCAGGCGGTGTGGCAGATGATCATCGGCGCGCGCTCGACCGATGAGCTCGGCGGGCCGCTGCGCATTGCGCAAATGTCGGGCGAGGTTGCGCAATATGGTTGGTCGGCGATCGTGCCTTTTATGGCCGTGCTGTCGATAAACCTCGGATTGATCAACCTTTTCCCGATTCCTGTGCTTGACGGTGGGCATCTTCTGTTTTATGCCGCTGAAGCCTTGCGGGGACGACCGCTCGGTCAACGGGCGCAGGAATACGGGTTCCGTTTCGGACTGGCCTTGGTGTTGACGCTGATGGTATTCGCCACCTGGAACGATCTGGTTCACCTGCGTGTCGTTGAGTTCTTGAAGGCATTGGTGACTTAAGACGGTTGCCGCCAACCGGCACAGAACACGCTCGGGGACAGGGGGACATAGTTGCGGATCGTTCTTGGCGTTGCCCAGCGCTTCGCTTTCGCGATTGCCCTCATCATCAGCCTGATCTCCCTGGTCGCGGGCATCACCGCGGTCAAGGTGGTCGCGCAGACCTCCAGCGATGTCGTCCGCGAGATTCGTGTCGACGGCACGCAGCGCGTCGATCCCGACACCGTCCGCTCCTACCTCCAGGTCCAGCCCGGCGAGGCTTACGACTCGGCGAAGCTCGACGCCTCGCTCAAGGCGCTTTACGCGACCGGCCTCTTCTCCGACGTGCGCATGCAGCGCCAGGGCGATGCGCTGATCGTCCATGTCGTCGAGAACCCGGTCATCAACCGCATCCAGTTCGAAGGCAATTCGAAGCTCACCGACGACAACCTCAATAGCGAGGTTCAGCTCCGGCCGCGTCTCGTCTTCACGCGCGAGAAGGTGCAGGCCGACGTCGTCCGCATCCTCGAGCTCTATCGCCGCTCCGGCCATTTCGCCGCGACGGTGCAGCCGAAAGTAATCGAGCTGCCGCAGAACCGCGTCGACCTCGTCTTCGAGATCGACGAAGGGCCGTCGACCGGTATCCGCGGCATCACCTTCCTCGGCAATGAGCAATTCAGCGAGAAGACGCTGCGCGACGTGATCTCGACCAAGGAATCGCGCTGGTGGCGCTTCCTGTCGAGCGACGATACTTACGATCCCGACCGCCTGACCTACGACCGCGAGCTGCTGCGCAAATTCTATCTTTCGCAGGGCTATGCCGATTTCCGCGTCGTCTCGGCGATTGCCGAGCTCGCGCCCGACCGCTCGGGCTTCCTCATCACCTTCTCGGTCGAGGAAGGCCAGCGCTACCATTTCGGCAAGGTCACGCTGACCAACGCGCTGAAGGATGTCGATCCGAAGCTGTTGCAGGCGCTGCTCACGACACGCGAGGGCGATTGGTACAACGCCGATCTGATCGACAGCTCGGTGAGCGCCGTCAGCGATGCGCTGGGCGATCGCGGCTATGCCTTCGTGCAGGTCACGCCGACGGTCAAGCGCAATCCCGAGACGCATACGATCGACGTCGCCTATGACGTGAAGGAAGGCCCGGAGGTCTATGTCGAGCGCATCGACATCACCGGCAACCTGCGCACCCAGGACCGCGTCGTCCGCCGCGAATTCCGTCTCGTCGAGGGCGATGCATTCAACACGACCAAGCTGAAGCGCTCCGAGCAGCGCATCAACAATCTAGGCTTCTTCAAGAAGGTCGATGTTACCAACACCCCGGGCAGCTCGCCGGACAAGACGGTCATCCGTGTCAATGTCCAAGAGCAATCGACCGGCGAGTTCCAGGTCGGTGTGGGCTATTCGACCTCGGACGGCCCGCTCGCCAATATCGGCATCCATGAGCGCAACCTGCTCGGCAAAGGCCAGGATCTGCGCATCGATACGACGATCGCTTATCGCACGCGCCAGGTCGATCTGAGCTTCACCGAGCCGTATTTCCTCAATCGCGATCTTGCCGCCGGCTTCGATATCTTCGCCTTGCAGCGCGACTACACGCAGTTCGCCGGCTACATCGAGACCTCTTACGGCGGCTCGCTCCGTGCCGGTTATCAATTCAACGAAGCGCTGCGCCAGACGCTGAGCTATACGATCCGATCGGACACTGTGTCCGACATCGTCGCCGGCGCCTCGCCCTTCATCGTCGCGCAGCAAGGCACGCGTCTGGCCTCGATCGTCAGCCAGGTGCTGCTCTACGACAAGCGCGACAGCCGCTTGCAGCCGACCTCGGGCTATTACGCGTCCTACAGCACCGACGTCGCGGGTCTCGGCGGGCAGGTCTACTTCCTGCGCAACGGCATCAACGCCGGCTACTACTATCCGATCGCGACGAACTGGGTCGCGAGCGTCACCGGCGAGGCCGGCTATATCTTTGGCCTCGGCCAAGGCGTGCGCATCGAGAATCGCTACTTCATCGGCGGCGACAATCTCCGTGGCTTTGCCAACGGCGGCATCGGCCCGCGCGACATCACGACCAACAACGCGCTTGGCGCCAATGCCTATTGGCTCGGCTCGCTGCAGCTCAGCATGCCCTTGGGCCTGCCCAAGGAATTCGGGCTGCTCGGTCACGTCTTCACCGATTTCGGCAGCGCGTGGGGCTTCGACAGGAACACCGCGCCGCCCAACACCGATGTCGTGAAGGACATCAATTCGATCCGGGTGTCGGCTGGATATGGCTTCTCCTGGCAATCGCCGCTTGGCCCCTTGCGCCTTGACCTGGCCGTGCCAATCATCAAGGAGAATTTCGATAAAAAGGAATTCTTCCGGGTTGGATTCGGGTCGAATTTCTAGATGCGCTTCGGAACTCGTTTTGGCGTCGCCGTCGCCCTGGGGTTGACGGCGCTGTCGCCGTTACCCGCGCGCAGCCAGCAGGTTGCGGCGCCTGTGATCATTACTGTCGATGTCCAGCAGATCCTGCGCGACAGCCTCGTCGCCAAGGACGTGCAGTCGCAAATGGATCAGCGCACCGATCGCTACACGAAGGAAGTCACCGGCCAGGAGAACGAGCTGCAGAAGACGCAGGAGGAGCTCGAGAAAGAGCGCACCACCCTGGCGCCGGACGCTTTCAATGCGCGGATGCGCGATTTCCAGCGCCGCTACGACGCGCTCGACAATCGCGTCCAGCTGACGCGACAGGCGCTGCAGCAATCCTATAATGACGCGATGACCAAAGTGGAGAACACCGCGCTGCAGATCATCGCCGACATCGCGGCGGAGCGGAAAGCCAACCTCGTCGTCGCGAAGGCGGCGGTGCTGTTCGAGGCGCCGGAGCTCGACATCACGCAAGAGGTGATCAAGCGGCTCGATGTGAAGCTGCCGCAGGTCCAGCTCGCAACGCCGCAAATCGCGCCCAACGCCGCCGCGAAGGCCGCTCCGGGCAATACCGGCGGCACGCCGCTGCCGCAGCCGCCGCGCTGAGCCATGGCCGACCCGCGCTTTTTCAAAGTCGCCGGGCCGTTCACGGTCGCCGAGATCGCGAAACGCATCGGCGCCGAGGTTGGCGGCGCGGGGCAAAGCGACCTTGTGCTGCATGACGTCGCGCCGCTCGATACCGCGACCGAGCGCGATCTCTCTTTCCTCGACAATCGACACTATGTCGATAGCTTCCGCGAGACGCGCGCCGGCGCGGTGATCGTCAATGCGAAGCTCACGGGCGAAGCGCCGAAAAGCGCGACCTTGCTGATCACGCCGCAGCCCTATCGCGCTTATGCGATGGCGGCGCAGGCCTTTTATCCCGAACCGCCGCCGACGCCGGGCCTCGCCGCCACAGCGGTCATCGATAAGAGCGCGACGCTTGGCGAGGGCTGCGCCGTGGAACACGGCGCCGTGATCGGTCCCGGCGTCGCCATCGGCAAGCGCTGTGCGATCGGCGCCAATGCGGTGATCGGCGCCTCGGTCGTGCTCGGCGACGATGTGCGTGTCGCGGCCAATGCGACACTCAGCCACTGCATTGTCGGCTCGCGCGTGCGCATCTATACCGGGGCGCGCATCGGTCAGGACGGCTTCGGTTTCGCGCCCGATCCCAACGCGCCGGTGAAGGTGCCGCAACTCGGCCGCGTCATTATCGGCGACGATGTCGAGGTCGGTGCGAACACAACGATCGATCGCGGTGCGGGACCCGACACGATCATCGGCTCGGGCACGATGATTGATAATCTGGTGCAGATCGGGCACAACGTGCAGATCGGTCGCTGCTGTGTGGTGGTCGCGCAGGTCGGCATTTCCGGCAGCACGCGGCTCGGCGATTATGTGATGGTCGGAGGCCAGGTCGGGATGGCGGGCCATTTGACGATCGGCGACGGCGTGAAGATCGGCGCCCAGGCGGGGGTGATACGCGATATCGAAAAAGGCGAGGCGGTGCTCGGGTCGCC
Source organism: Allostellaceae bacterium (assembly GCA_035573175.1). Taxonomy (GTDB): domain Bacteria; phylum Pseudomonadota; class Alphaproteobacteria; order ATCC43930; family CGMCC-115725; genus CAIKMD01. The sequence continues at coordinate 8,145 of DATMZZ010000137.1, read as the reverse complement.
GGCGATCCCGATCCGAGAGTTCCACTACGTGACCGCCTATGTGCGACGTCTCGCCGCGAAGAAAAGAGGCGAATGATATGACAATGACCGACACGCCCCAAAAGAGCGACCAGCCGGTCGTTACTGCGGAGATCGATCTGAAGCGGATCATGCAGATGATCCCGCATCGCTATCCGTTCCTGATGATCGACAAAGTCATCAATGTGGTGCGCGGCCAAAGCGCCGTGGGCGTCAAGAGCATCACCATCAACGAGCCGCATTTCCAGGGCCATTTCCCGCGCTGGCCGGTGATGCCGGGCGTCCTCATCATCGAGGCGATGGCGCAGACCGCCGCCGTGATGGTGGTCGATGCGATCGGCGATATCGCCGCCGGCAAGCTCGTCTATTTCACCAGCATCGACGGCGCGCGCTTCCGCCGCCCGGTGGTGCCGGGCAGCACGTTGCACCTCCATGTCGAGCGTGTACACAGCCGCGGCACGGTGTGGAAATTCCAAGGTAGGGCGATGGTCGACGACAAGCTGATGGCCGAGGCGACCTACGGCGCCATGATCATGGACAACAACATCAATACCAATGAGTGACGTTCATCCGACAGCGCTGATCGAGCCCGGAGCGGAGCTCGCGGCGACGACCAAGATTGGGCCGTTTTGCCATGTCGGCCGCCACGTTCAGCTCGGCGAACGTGTCGAGCTGATCTCCCATGTCGTGGTCGCCGGGCGCACGACGATCGGCGACGGCACGCGCATCTTCCCCTTCGCCTCGATCGGCCATCAGCCGCAGGATCTGAAATACAAGGGCGAGGAATCGCGCCTCGTCATCGGCCGCAACAACGTCATTCGCGAGCAGGTGACGATGAATCCCGGCACCGAAGGCGGCGGCATGCTGACCAAAATCGGCGATGGCTGTCTCTTCATGGTCGGCGTCCATGTCGCGCATGATTGCACCATCGGCAACGAGGTGATCATGGCGAACAACGCGACCCTCGCCGGCCATGTGAAGGTCGGCGATTTCGCGGTGTTCGGCGGTCTCTCCGCGGCGCATCAATTCGTGCGCATCGGCCCGTATGCGATGGTCGGCGGCGTCACCGGCGTCGAGCGCGATGTCATTCCGTATGGCTCGGTGGTGGGCGACCGTGCGCGTCTCTCCGGCCTCAACATCATTGGCATGCAGCGCCGCGGCTTCTCGCGCGAAGAGATCCAGGGCTTGCGTAGCGCCTATCAGGCGCTGTTCGAAGGCGAGAACGGCACCTTTGCCGAGCGCGTTGCCGATGTCGCCAAGCGCTTCGCGGGCGTGCGTCCGGTCGAGGACGTGCTGCGCTTCATCAAGGAAGACTCGCCGCGCGGCCTGGTCCAGCCCAAATCCAACAACGGTAATGCCGGGTAAGCTCGGCATTCTCGCCGGCTCCGGCGAGCTGCCGCTCAAGCTGATCGAGGCCTGCCGCGCCGAGGGCCGGCCTTATTTCGTGCTCGGTTTTGAAGGTTTTTGCGATCCGGCCTCGCTGACCGGCGCGCCGCACGCGTTCATCCGTATCGGCGCCGGTGGCGGCGGGTTGAAGCTTCTGCGCGAGAATGACGTCGAGGAACTGGTGCTGGCCGGCGGCGTGAGGCGGCCGACGCTCAGAGAATTGCGGCCGGATTGGCGCGCGATCCGTTTTTCGCTCAAGGTCGGCCTGCATATGCTCGGGCATCGGGGCGATGACGCGCTCTTTCGTACCATCATCGAAGTTCTCGAAAGCGAAGGATTTCGCGTCGTCGGCGCCGACAGCATTCTTTCGAGCCTGCTTGCACCGCGAGGCGTGCTGGGCCGCATCGTGCCGGACGCTGTCGCCGAAGCCGATATCCGCGCTGGTATCGAAGCGGCGCGCGGCCATGGCGCGGAGGATCTCGGCCAGGCGGTGGTGATGCGCGCGGGCGTCGCTGTCGACCATGAGGATGTCGACGGCACCGACGCGCTGCTGCGCCGCTGCGCTGGCTCGGGTAATGCGCAAGGCGGCGTGCTGGTGAAGATGGCGAAGCCGCAGCAGGAGCGTCGCGCCGACCTGCCGGCGATTGGCGCGCAGACCGTAACGGGCGCGGCAGCGGCGGGGCTTAAAGGCATTGCCATCGAGGCCGGCGCCTGTCTGGTGCTCGACCGCGCCGCGGTGGTCGCGGCGGCCGATCGCGCCGGGCTTTTCGTCGTTGGTGTTTCCGCGCCCCCATGAGCCCAGCATGAGCGAGCCGATGCTGATCTACATCGTCGCCGGCGAGCCATCGGGCGATCTCCTAGGCGGACGGCTGATGCGCGCGCTGAAAGAGCGCACGGGCGGCGACGTGCGCTTCGCCGGCATCGGCGGCGAGACGATGGCGGCGGAAGGCTTGCAGAGCCGCGTCGCGCTGTCGGAGCTCGCGGTGATGGGCGTGCTCGAAGTGCTGCCCGCGGCGCGGCGCATCTTCCGCCGCGTCGCCGAGACCGTCGAAGACATCGAGCGCCAGAAGCCGGCGGCCCTCGTCACCATCGACAGCTCCGGCTTTACCTGGCGCGTCGCCCAGCGGCTGCGCAAAGCCGGCAGCACCTTGCCGATGATCCATTACGTCGCGCCGATGGTGTGGGCGTGGCGCGGCGGCCGCGCCAAGCGCATGGCGCGCTGGTACGACCATCTGATGGCGCTGCTGCCTTTCGAGCCGCCGTATTTCACGGCGGTTGGCTTGTCGTGCGGCTATGTCGGCCATTCGGTGGTCGAGAGCGGCGCCGATCGCGGCGATGGGCCGGGCTTCCGGCGCCGGCACGCGATCCCGGACGACACGCCGCTCCTGGCGATGCTGCCCGGCAGTAGGCGCGGCGAGGTGGGCACCTTGCTGCCGATCTTCGCCAAGGTCGCGCAGCGCATCGCCGACACGCATCCCAATTTGCGCATCGTCGTGCCGACGACGGCGAATGTCGCCGATGCCGTCGAGGCGGCGCTTGCCGCCTGGCCGCTGCCCACCATCGTGCTGCGCGGCGTCGCCGAAAAATACGACGCGCTTGCCGCAAGCAACGCGGCGCTCGCCGCTTCGGGCACGGTGGCGCTGGAGCTCGCCATGGCGAAGCTGCCGACGGTCATCACCTATCGCATCAATCCCATCACCCATGCCTATGTCGACCGCGTGGTGAAGGTCGATTACGCGAACCTCATCAACGTGGTGCTGAACCGCGAGGCGGTGCCGGAATTGCTGCAATATGACTGCACGCCGGAGAAGCTCGCAGCGGCGGTGACGCGGCTGCTCGACGACAAGGCTGCCGCCAGCGAGCAAATCGCCGCTGGACAGGAGGCATTGAAGGTGCTCGGCTATGGCGGCGTATCGCCGGCTCTGCGCGCCGCCGACGAGGTGCTCGCGGCGATCGCGCGCAAAACGCAGCGCGGCTGAGGAGAGAAGAGATGGACACCGCGACGAGTGCGAAGCCGGCTACCGGCATCGATACCAGCCGCTTCCGGCTGCTGCACACGATGATCCGCGTCTTTGACCTCGATAAGTCGATCGATTTCTATTGCCGGCTCATGGGGATGAAGCTGCTGCGCAAGCGCGAGGTCGAAGCCGGGCGCTACACGCTGGCTTTCGTCGGCTACGAGGATGATGCGACCGGCACGGTGGTCGAGCTCACCTATAACTGGGACCAGAAAGAGGCTTATGCGCTCGGGGCCGGCTTCGGCCATCTCGCGATCGGCGTGCAGGATATCTACGGTCTGTGCAAGACGCTGGAAAAGGAAGGCGTGAAGATCCCGCGCGCGCCGGGCCCGCTGAAATTCGGCACCACCGTCATTGCCTTCATCGAAGACCCCGACGGCTACAAGATCGAGCTGATCGAGCGGCCGTAAGTCATATCGTGATTGCGAGGAGCGCAAAGCGCGACGAAGCAATCCAGTCTGTCTCAATCACTGGATTGCTTCGCTCGCAATGACGTAGTTTTTACTTCCGTGCGTTTAGAGCTGCGTTCTCAACGCGGATGCGCCACGAGAGCAGCGCGGCGTTGAGCAGCGAGAACAACACCGCGACCGCGTATTCGCGAAAGGCGAGAGGCAGCACCGCGATCTCGGCGATCACGACCGCGTAATTCGGATGGCGTAGGAAACGGTAGGGGCCGTGCGTCACCACCGGCGCATTCGGCATGGCGATGAGGCGTGTCGTCCAGTAGCGGCCGAGCGTCGCGATCACCCAGTAGCGCGCGGCTTGCAGCAGCAGGAAGACCGCGATCCATCCCCAGACCGGCGGCGTGTCCGGCGCGGCGGCAAGATAGATCGTGACCAGCCACGCAGCATGCAGCAGCACGATCAGTGGATAGTGGCGGCGGCCGATCTCATGCGCGCCTTCGCGCAGCAGCGCCGCCGTGTTGCGCCGGGCATAGACGAGCTCGGCGAGGCGCTCGAGCGCGACCAGGCCGACGATCAGGCCAACCCAATTCAATAGTCACCTGCTCACGCTTCGATGAGCTGGAAGCCCGCGGTGAAGCCGGGGCCGAGCGCGGTCATCAGCATGCGGCCATGCGCGCCGGAAGCGAGCACGCGCTTGAGGACGAACAGCACCGTCGCGGCGGACATGTTGCCGTAATCGCGCAAGGTCGCGCGTGCATGGCCGAGCGCGCCGGGCGTGAGACCGAATGCCTCTTCCAGCGCATCGAGCACTTTGGCGCCGCCCGGATGGCAGACGAAATAGTCGATATCGCCGACCGTGAGATCGTGGCGCCGGAGAAAATTCTCGGTCGCTTCGCGCAGATCGCGCTGCACCAGCGTTGGGATATCGCGCGAGAAGATCGCTTTCAGCCCGTCATCGGCGACATCCCAGCCCATGACGTCGAGCGATTGCGGCCAGGTGAACTCGCCGCCTTGGCTCAGCGCCGGACCGTTACCCTCGCAGGAAATAACGGCCGCCGTCGCGCCGTCGCCGAAGAGGGCGGTGGCGACGAGATTGCTCTTGGTGAAATCGCCATGGCGGAAGCAGAGAGCACAGAGCTCGACGACGAGGAACAGCACGCGCGATTTGGGCGCAGCGCGGGCAAGATCGGCGGCGCGCGCCAAGCCGAGCACCCCGCCGGCGCAGCCGAGGCCGAAGACGGGCAGGCGCCGCACATCGCTCCGGAGCGGCAGGCGGTTGAGCAGCAGCGCATCGAGGCTCGGGGTGGCGATGCCCGTGGTCGAGACGGCGACCACCTGGTCGATGTCCTCGGGTTGGAGGCCTGCCTCCGTCAGCGCCTGGCGCGTAGCTTCCTCGATCAGCGCGAGCGCGTGTTCGAGATAGAGATTGTTGCGATCGGTCCAGCCATGCGACCGTTGGTACCACTCCACCGGGACGGTCGAGTAGCGGCGCTCGATCCCGGCATTGCCGAACACGGCGACCATGCGCTCGAGATCCGAGATGCGGGCCAAAACGAGGCGTGCAGCTTCGGACACGTTGTCCTGGCCGAGAACATGCTTCGGCACGGCGGTAGCCAGGGAAAGGAGGTGCGGGACAGGGGAACGGTTCGCGGACGTTGGCTGCATCACTGGCGGTGCTTTCCCGGCGCGGTTACAGTGCGGATCGTCGGCGCTGCTGCACCGCAAGCTAGTACCAAGACGATCCTGGCGCACATCACATGTTCGCGTGTTTCAACGAAATAACGGTTGTAGAGTAAAGAATGTCGAGCGCCGAGACCCCCCCGCCGCGCCGCCGCATCCGCTGGGGCATCCGCGAGCATCTGCGCGGCTATTTCATCGCCGGCATCGTCGTCACCGGGCCGACGCTGCTGACGCTGTATATCATCTGGCTCATCGTCGCCTTCATCGACCGCTCGGTCGGCGCCTTGTTGCCGAACGAATACAATCCCCAGACCTATCTGCATGTTCCCGGAATCGGGCTGGTCATCGTCGTCCTCTGCCTGACCCTGATCGGGGCGATGACCGCCGGCGTGCTCGGCCGGGTCTATGTCCGGGTGACCGACCGCATCCTCGCGCGCATGCCGGTGGTGCGCGGCATCTATGCCGCGGTGAAGCAGATTTTCGAAACCGTGCTCGCCAAGCAATCGAACAGCTTTCGCGAGGTGGTGCTCGTGCAATGGCCGCGCGAGGGCATGTGGACGATCGCCTTCGTCACCGCCGGGGTCGAGGGCGAGCTGAAGCGCCGCACCGGCGAGGACACGATCGCGGTCTATGTGCCGACGACACCCAACCCGACCTCGGGCTATCTCATGTTCGTGCCGCGCAAGGACGCAGTCACCCTCGATATGTCGGTCGAGGACGCGATCAAATACGTGATCTCGACCGGCATCGTGACGCCGCCGGAGATCACCGCTCCGACGACGGAGCTGGTGAAGACGATTTAGTCGTTTTTATTAGTTGATGCTCTTCGACAGCCGACTCCCGTTCTCGCGCTCTCCGCGCGTGAACCCGAAGGGGCTAATCCCGAAGAGGGATTGGCCGGGTTGGCCAGGACGAGGACGGTATGAGCCCCGGCGCTAAGCGGCGCATGAAGAATCTTAGAGAGGGAGGGTCTAATGCCAGCACCCTGTATCCCGCCAAACATCGTCGCCAAGCAAATCATCGATAGCTGCGAAGCGAGCTTTCCGGCGCATCGCGGCGACTGCAATCAATTCGTTAAAGCCGCGCTCGGCCCGTTTCTGGTCGTCGATTATTTCGGCGCTCTCAACGCGGATGGCATCGTCGGTAAGCTAAAGCAAGCAAGCGAGGGCTGGACCTGCTCGCGCAAGATCGCCGACGCGATCGCAATGGCTAAAGCAGGGCATGTTGTTATTGCCGGCATGACGTCAATCGCGTTGGGCCAGCATCATGGCCATGTCGCGGTGGTCGTCGGTTGCGATGGCCAGGCTTCCGGCGAGGTGACGGTGCCGGTCGGCTATGCCGGCTCGATCGAGAATCCGGCGACGCAAATCGATGGCGCCCGGCTCTCCGGCACCTTCGCGGCGACGATGGTTCGCAGCGAAGGGCTCGACTACTACTTCAAGCCGCCGGATCGCGTGCCGGTCTAGGCAATCAAAACCAAACGAAAGACGAACCGTTAAGGCGCAAAGACGCCAAGATTATTCTTCGCCCGGAGCGCGGATTTTTCTTTCTTGGCGTCTTAGCGGTTCAGACTTTTCAGCCCTTGTTCAGCGCTGCCTTGAAGGCGGCACGGGTCGGGGCGCCGTGGATGAAGGCGTAGTCCTGCGAGGGCGGCGGGCCGGCGACGAGCTTCAGCGCGACGAAGACCGGGCCGGGCTCGGCGAGAAGTCCGGCGATCTTGGCCTCGAAATCGTCGAGCGTCGCGATCGTGTCGGTGCGGCGATAGCCGGCGGCGCGTGCGAGGGCGGCGAAATCGACCTGATCGCGGCCGGGGATCGGATGGCCGCCATTCGCCTCGTATTCGCCATTCTGACAGACGAAATGCAGGAGGTTCGCCGGCTTCTGATTGGCGATGGTGACGAGCGTGCCGAGGTTCATGAGCAGGCTGCCATCGCCATCGAGCACGACGACGCCCTTGTCGGGCCGTGCCAGCGCAAGGCCAAGCGCGCAGGACGAGGCCTGTCCCATCGCGCCGATCGAGTAATAGGTGAGGGCGTGGTCGGGCGCGATGCCGTGCCATTCCTGTGCCGCTTGATAGACCGGCACGATGATCTGATCCCGAATGTGGCGCGCGAGTATCTTGAAGCAGAGATCGCGGCGCATGGCGGAGCTTTGGGCGTTGCTAGGGGCGTTGCTCACATCTGCCTCCCGATCAGCAGCGCGGTCGGATAAGAGCGCGCATAGGCCGCATCGATCGCCGGGCGGATGTGGCGCTCGTCGCCGGCATCCTCCATCAGCGCATGCGGGATCTGCATCGTATCGAGGATCGGCTCGACGATGCGCACACCGAAGCTCCTCGATTGCGTCGGCGGTACGCCCGGCTCTTTCGCCAGCAGCCCGGCCATGACGCAGACCGGCATCTTGTATTCGCAGCCGGCCGAGCGCAGCGCGTTGATGCTGTCGAGCAGGCCGGTGTATTGGATCAGCAGCAGCGCGCGCTTGTCGCACATCGACATCGCGGCGCAGATCGAGACGCCTTCATCTTCCTTGCAGACGCGAATGAGGCGGAAGCGCTTATCCTCGACGATGGGCCAGAGCAGCCCGGCGCTGGTGGTGATGTCGGGCACCGAGACGATGAATTCGATGCCGCTGGCGGCGAT
>DATMZZ010000136.1:0-3323 GCA_035573175.1 Allostellaceae bacterium | reverse complement strand
AGACGAACAGCGCGAGGAAATAAACACCTTGAACGCTTGCTGCCAGCGCTCGATTGCCGAGCGACAGCCGGTGCGCGACGATGTAGACGATGCTGAGCGGCGCGAGCACCGCGAGCGCGACGAGAAAGCCGAGGAAAAGCTCGCGGCCGGTGCCGGTATATTCGAGCCCGTCGCCGCCGATGCGGACATTGCTCCAGAGATAGCGCCGGAGCCGCGTCGCCGCCCAGAAGCGATAGATGCCGATCGTGATGAGCGTGAGAAAGAAATTTTTGGAGAGCAGCCCGACGAGACCCGGTCTGCCCTCGTAAGCGACGCGCTCATAGGCCGCGGCGGTCGCCACCCCGGTGATTTCTGCCATGTGATCCCCCGATCCCCAGACAACATATAAGTGTAACCACTTCGGGCGACAATGTCATGGTGGGATTGACGGCCCGTAAATGGGCGAGGCGGCGTCTGCGTGCTAGGTTGGGCAAAGCGCGGCCCCGCCTGTCTGAGCAAGGGTGCCGCGCCTGTTTATGAGGGGGGCCATGCCGCGTATCGACACGCATCACCATCTTGCCGCGCCGTCTTGTCTTGGGCCCCTGCAGGACGTCGGCATCATCATGAAACATGACGCCGACGCGATGAATGCGAGCCGCGCGCTCGAGGATATGGATCGCGGCGGCATTACCCTCGCGGTCAATTCGACGCCGGCGCCGCCGCGTTTCGCGATCGAGAATGCCGCGCGCGGCGCCGCTTGGGCGCGCGAGAACAATGAATATCTTGCGCGGCTGGTCGCCGATCATCCCGGCCGCTTCGGCATGTTCACCGCGCTGCCGATGCCGCATGTCGATGCGACGCTCAAAGAGATCGAATACGGGCTCGACGTGCTGAAGGCCGACGGCGTCTATCTGATGACGAGCTATGCCGACAATTGGCTGGGCAATAAAATCTTCGCGCCGGTGTTCGAGGAGCTCAACTGCCGCAAGGCGCTGATCTATACCCACCCGCATTCGCCCTATTGCTGTACCCGGCCGCTCAAAGAGATCCTGATGCCGGACGCGATGATCGAATACGGTACCGATACGACGCGCGCGATCGCCAATATGGTCTTCACCGGCACGGCGCAGCGCTGCGGCGATCTCCGCATCATCTGGTCGCATGCCGGCGGCACGATGCCGTTCCTGATCTATCGTCTTCTGAAGACGTCGAACATCCCGGCGAATGCCAAGCTCTTCCCGCAAGGCATCGTCGCCGAGCTGAAGAAATTCTATTACGACACGGCGCAGGCGATGCATCCCGCGATGCTCACCATGCTGCGCAGCATCGTCGGCCTCGATCACACCGTCTTCGGCTCGGACTATCCCTGGGGCGAATCCGGCAAGTGCTGGGACGAGCTCAAAGCCACGGGCGTCCTCAGCGAGGCCGAGCTCAGCGCAATCGAATATCGCAACATCGCTCCGCTTCTGCCCCGATTCCGCTTTTAGGGTTTCTTCTAGGAGATCGTTTCCCATGGCGCGTATCGACGTTCATCACCATCTCGTCGCCCCGAAGCACATTCCGCAGCTCCGTGAATGGGGCGTGCTCACGCCGCATCTCGCCTCGATCATGAACGAGAAAGACGCGCTCGAGGATATGGACAAGGCCGGCGTCACGCTCGCCATCAATTCCGCGACCTTGCCCGAGCAGGCGAAGGGAGAAGCGCGCCGCGCCTATTCGCGCGAGAACAACGACTATATGGCGCGGCTGGTGCGGGATTATCCCGGCCGCTTCGGCCATTTCGCCAGCCTGCCGCTGCCCGATGTCGATGGCGCACTGAAAGAGATCGAATACGCTTTCGATATCCTCAAATGCGATGGTGTGCATCTCATCACCAGCTACGAGAATCACTGGCTGGGCGACAAGGTCTTCGCGCCCGTGTTCGATGAGCTCAATCGCCGCAAGGCGGTGATCTACACCCATCCGCACGGGCCGATGTGCACGCAGGGCATCCTCAAAGAGATCGTGATCCGCGATTCATCGATCGAATACGGCACCGATACGACGCGCGCGCTGGTCAACATGCTGTTCGGCGGCACGTTTCAGCGTTGCCCCGATATCAAGATCATCTGGTCGCATGGTGGCGGCACGATGCCGTTCCTGGTCGAGCGCTTCATCCGCATGGGCAAGGAAGCGCGTTACAAGGAGCTGATGCCGCAGGGCTTCGTCGCCGAGGCGCGGAAATTCTTCTACGACACGGCGCAGGTGCTGCACGGCTCGCCGCTCTTGGCGCTGAAGCATCTCGTGCCGCTGGCGCAAATCTGCTTCGGCACGGATTATCCGTGGCGCTATTCCGACGAATGCGTCAACGGCCTCATTGCGAGCGGCGCGTTCAGCGCGGAAGAGCTCAAGGCGATCGACAACAACGCCGCTTCGCTGTTCCCGCGCTTCCGCTAAAACGAAGCCCGCTGCTCCTGGGCGGAGCAGCGGGCTTGTCGCTCTCAGAAAATCAATGCGCTATCACCGGTTCGGCGGTTGTAACCTCCACGCCGCGCAGCCGCCGGCTGAGGATGAACATCGAAAGCGCGGCGATAAGCGCCGGCACCGCGATCATGAAGAACATGATGCGCGACGGGATATGCGCGGCGAGCAGCATGCCGCCAACCACCGGGCCGATGATCGCGCCGACGCGGCCGACGCCCAGCGCCCAGCCGACCCCGGTGGAGCGCACAGCGGTCGGATAGATGGTCGCTGAGAGCACGTTGATGAAGCTCTGCCCGCCGATCACGCACATGCCGGCGCCGACGATCGTAATCGCGAGCAGCGCGACGCTCGCGCCCGAGAGGCCGATGGCAAAGACGAAGCCCGCCGCCAGCACGTAGAGCACGGTCACGACGCGCGTCGCGCCGAGGCGGTCGACGACCGGGCCGAGCACCAGGGTGCTGACGATGCCGGCCCAGGGGACGATGCCGCCAAGGCGCAGAGCATCGTCAAGCGGCACGCCCGAATCGCGCAGCACCAGCGGCAGCCAGCTCGCGAGATAGTAGATGACCAGCAGGTTGCAGAAGAAGGTGATCCACAGCAGCACGGTATTGAAGGCGCGGCCCTCGGTGAGGAGATGCTTCACCGCGAAGCCCGGCAGATGCTGATCCGTTGGCATGGTGAATTGCTCGGTGCCGTCGAATTGCCGCTGAGCCGTGAGACGGTTGAGCAACGCCGCGACCGTGTTCGGCCTGTCGCCACGATTGACGAGGTAGCGGATCGATTCCGGCAGAACGAAGATCGCGATCGGCAGCAGGATCAGCGGCAGCACGCCGCCGAGAATGAAGAACCCGTGCCAGCCGAAGTTCGAAATAATAGCCGGG
>DATMZZ010000135.1:0-9962 GCA_035573175.1 Allostellaceae bacterium | reverse complement strand
TAGGCTCCGGCAAAGAGCGTCTTGTACGGGAAGTCGTGGTGATCGAATTGAATAATGTCGGCGACCGGGCGCCAGAGCGGATCGAGCTGCGCCCAGGGCCAGAAAGCCAGCATGATCGCATAGGAAATGAGGAACACAGGCGCCAGCACCGTGGCGGCCTCGACGAACCACGGTGCGATGACGGCGCTGGGACGGCGCTCGCGCCACGCGGCGATCGCCGGCACGATCAACAGCAGCAGGCCGAGATAGCAGAGCAGCAACAGCGCGCCGACGCGCACGCCGAGCGCCAGGCCGATGACGATGCCGAGCTTGATGACGAGCGTACGCGGCGGCCGCGGCAAGGACGGTACGAGGCGCAGCATGTAATAGAGCGCCCAGACATACCCCGCGGCGAAGGGGATATCCTTCGGGTTGTTGAACATGTGGCCGTAATAGCCGGGCGTCAGCGCGAGCAGGATCGCGGCGAGCAGCCCGGCGCGCGGCCCACCGATCAGCCGCGTGAGACGCCAGCAGCCGGCGATACCGAGCAAACCGACGAGCACGTTGAGCAGATGGCGCGTCGCATAATCGCCGAAGGGCGATATCGGTGCGAGCAGCGCGGTGACGACGTCGAAGAGCGCGCCGTAGTAGCTGATCGGCGGCGAGTTCAACGCCGTCTGATCATGAAAGAAGCTGGTGTAATAGGCGATGACCTGATGGGCGTACCAGAAATGGTAATCCTCATCCCAGGTCGTGCCGTATTGCGTGAAGGTCGCGAGAGCGACGACGAAGAGAAGCAACAGCAACCCGAGCGCGAGCGCGTCGTGCCGATCGATCCTCCCTGCCTTCACTCTCGCGGCGGAAAACTCTTTCGGCTCCGCGCCGCGATAGACCCCGATCATCTCCGACAATATCCGTATCGTTCGAGCCGTTTGACGGCCTCATTGAGCGCGCGATTATGGTGCAATAGCTAATGAAAATCCAGTAATGCGACAAATTGGGTTCGTTTGGCAATTTTCATAATTTTGCATTTATGCCAACAACTTAGCCAAAAAGAAGGACGGCACCGGTGAACTCGTAAACTGAGTTCGCACGATGCCGCTCAGATGAGGCCAGAGGATCGCGGGGCCCGCCGCCTTCGCCCAGGGTACCTTCCTTCGGCCGGCCGAGGAGCGATTACTCCTCGGCGGAAGCTTCGCCGCCGCCCGCGGCCATCATCGCATCGGCGACGAGACCGGCATTAGAGCGGATCGCATGCTCAATCGCATCCGCGACCGAGGGATTGTCCTTGAGATACTGCTTGGCGTTCTCGCGGCCCTGGCCGATGCGCTGGCCCTCATAGGAGAACCAGGAGCCGGATTTTTCGACCACGCCGGCCTGGATGCCGAGATCGATGAGCTCGCCGCGCTTCGAGACGCCCTCGCCATACATGATGTCGAATTCGACCTGCTTGAACGGCGGCGCCATCTTGTTCTTCACCACCTTGACGCGGGTTTGATTGCCGGTGGTCTGTTCCTTGTCCTTGATCGCGCCAATGCGGCGAATATCGAGACGGACCGAAGCATAGAATTTCAGCGCGTTGCCGCCGGTCGTGGTTTCGGGATTGCCGAACATCACGCCGATCTTCATGCGAATCTGGTTGATGAAGATCACCATGCAACGCGATTTCGAGATCGAGCCGGTGAGCTTGCGCAGCGCCTGGCTCATGAGCCGGGCGTGCAGGCCCATATGGCTGTCACCCATCTCGCCTTCGAGCTCGGCGCGCGGCACCAGCGCCGCGACGGAGTCGACCACCAGCACATCGATCGCGCCGGAACGCACCAGCGTGTCGGCGATCTCGAGCGCCTGCTCGCCGGCATCGGGCTGCGAGATCAGGAGATCGTCGATATTGACGCCGAGCTTGCGCGCATAGACGGGATCGAGCGCATGCTCCGCGTCGATGAAGGCGCAGGTCCCACCGGTCTTTTGCGCTTCGGAGATGACATGCAGCGCGAGCGTCGTCTTGCCCGAGCTTTCCGGCCCGTAGATCTCGATGATGCGGCCGCGCGGCAGACCGCCGATACCGAGCGCGATATCGAGGCCGAGCGAGCCGGTTGAGATCACTTCGGTCTCGAGCGCGGCATCGCGCGAGCCGAGCTTCATGATCGAGCCTTTGCCGAAGGCGCGCTCGATTTGGCCCAGCGCGGCGTCGAGCGCCTTTTGCTTATCCATCGTGTCCTTATCCACCAGGCGAAGAGCGGTGTTCGACATGCCCGAACTCCTTATTCCATAGGCCGCTAAGCCGTTCAATCTCAGGACAGATCGAGTACACGATTTGTTCCCAATATAGCAAGTTCTTTTTATGTTCTCTTAAACGTCATTAGATTTCAGATACTTATTGATAAATTTCGGAACGGCGGCTCGACGTTCCAGCATAGGGTTCGCGCCGGATTTTCGAGCGACTCGGCGATCACGCAGGTGCGGCGGTCAATGCTGCTGGCCCGAACAGATGTTGTACCAGAGGCCGAGATTGGCGGCCTTCCATTGCGGGTTGGCGCAATCCTGCTCGCGCGCCGCTTCGGTCTGCGCGTCGTGCTGAGCATTTTGCGTCATGGAGTCATGGCAACCGGTCAGCACCGCGAATAGCGGCAAAGCCAGCACACAGAGCCCAAGCAGTTTCCCCTGTCGCGTCATTCTCGTTCTCGCCTCGATACGACGGTCGCGAGTTTGGCATAAGCACAGCCGTCACGGGAATGAAATCGGGTTAAGGCGGCCCGCCCTCGCGACACCGCCCTCACCCGCTGCTCTGAGGCCGTCACTTCACATAGGCATCGGTGAACAGCCCGTCATAAGAGGGCAGCTTCTCTTCGGGCTTCAGCAACCCTGATTCGATATTGAGGCGTTCGGCATTCTCCAGCGCCTTCGCCGTCACGGCGAGCGGATTGGGCGTCGCTTTGGTGATCTTCTCCACTACCACGTCGATCAGCTTCGGATCCATATTCGGCAGACGCTTGGCAAGGATCACCTTTGTCTCTGCCGGCTGCGTGTGCAGTATCTGCGATGCCTCTTTCATCGCCTGACCGACACCTTCGCAGATCACCCGGCGCTTCTCGCAGGTCTCGGGCTTGGTCAGCACGACCGTGGTGGTGAGCGGCACATAATCGGGCGGATCGCCATCGAGACCGCTCGCCACCAGCACCGCGCCGTTCGAGAGCATCGCGGTTTGCGGCCAGGGCGGCGACATCGCGATGCCATCGATCTGCTTCGTCGTGATCGCGGCGAGCGCATTATCGGCTTTCAGCACGGCAAGGCGCACGGCATCGGGACCGAGACCGCCGCGCTTGGCGATCAGGCGCAGAAAGATATCGTCGATCGAGTTGATCGCGTCTATCGAGATGGTGCGGCCGTTCAGTACCTTGGCACGCTCCGCCAGCGGCGCTTTCGGATCGAAATGCGCGGCCTCGGCCACGTCCTTGCGCAGCACGATCTCGACGCTGGAGCGGTCGAGCACCGCGACAATCGCGAGCAGCTTTTGGCCGCGGGCGGCGGCGCGCGTCAGACTTGTGCCCGATGCATGGGTGACATCGACGCTGCCGGCGATCACCGCGTTGGTCGCACCGATGCCGGCGATCAGCACCTCGTGCATGTCGAGCCCATGCTTGGCCCAGAGCCCTTTGGCATCGGCGATATAGGCCAGCGTATAAGGGAGCCCTTCCGAGGGCATCGCCATGGTCACCGATTGAAGCTGTGCGCGCGCCGCCGGTGTTGCAGCCAGTAACCCCCCGAGGAATATCGCCAGATCATAGAAGCACCGCCCAACCCGGTCCCTGGCGACCACGCCTTTGAAACGCATTATTTCCGCCCTCTTTTCGTTGCTTTACCGGAGCATGCCGATCTGCATGGCGTGTCTCAAGCGAAACCGTGCAGCCACGCAGATTGTTGTAACAGCATCGCTCTCTTGCATGGGGTGGAATCATGCTGCGTTGGGCTCTCATTTTCCTGGTGATCTCGCTGATCGCCGCGCTGTTCGGCTTCACCGGCATCTCGGTGGCGGCGGCGGGGATCGCGAAGGTCCTGTTCTTCCTGTTCATCGTGATCACGGTCATCCTCTTCGCTCTCGTCATAGCCGCCGGACGGTCATTGGGGGGATAGGTCCCATGACGATTGTAACGAGACCGCTTTCCTTCGCCGGCTGGCGCTAACCGTGCCGGCGAGCGACGTGCCCGAGCCGCGCGGCGCCGGCCTGCCGCGCGACGGCGGCGACAGCAAGCGTCCCGCTTTCACATCAAGCGGGATGGGCGGCGCTTTGACCATCGTCGTCGCGGCAGCGGTTCTCTATGTCGCGCACGACATCTTCGTGCCGCTCGCGATCGCCGGGCTGCTCACTTTCGTGCTTTCGCCGCCGATGCTCTGGCTGCGCCATCACGGGCTCGGCCGCACGCTTTCGGCGATCGCCGTTGTGACTCTCGCCTTCATCGTCATCTTAGGCTTTGGCGCGATCGTGGTCGGCGAAGTCGCCTCGCTGACCAAACAGGTGCCTAGTTATCAGCCCAATATCGAGGCCAAGCTGCAAAACCTGCGGGAAGACCTCCCGATCGACCGCCTGATTCAACGCGGTACACGGCTTCTGCAGGAGTTGCGCGACGAGATGTCGGCGCGACAGGCAACGCTAGCGCCGGCCGGCCATGAGGCCGGCGCGCAAACGCCCGTCCCGGTCGAAATCCAGACCCAGACCGGGTTCCTGCAGGTCGTCGAGAATTACATCGGCCCCGTGCTGAAGCCGCTGACGATCACCGGCTTGGTGCTGGTCTTCGTTATTTTTTTTCTCCTCGCCCGCGAGAATCTGCGCGATCGCTTCATTCGCCTTGCTGGCGCGCACGATCTGCACCGCACGACGCAAATGCTGAACGACGCGGTGGAGCGGCTGAGCCGCTATCTCTGGGCCCAGCTACTCGTCAACGCGCTCTACGGTTTTCTCATGGGCGTCGGCATGTTCTTTATCGGCGTGCCGAACGCGGCGCTCTGGGGCGGTATGTTCCTGGTTCTCCGCTTCGTGCCCTATGTCGGCACGTGGATCGCGGCCGTGTTCCCGCTCGCGTTGTCGCTAGCCATCGCCCCCGGCTGGTCGGCTTTCTTCGAAACCTTCGGCCTCTTCATTGTCGTCGAGCTGGTGACAAGCCAGGCGCTCGAGCCCTGGCTCTTCGGCGCCAGCGCCGGCCTGTCGCCGGTCGCGGTGCTCGTCGCAGCCACCTTCTGGACCTGGCTCTGGGGCCCAATTGGCCTCGTCCTGTCGACGCCGCTCACCGCCTGGCTCGTCGTCATCGGGCTCTACGTGCCGGCGCTGCGTTTTCTCGCCGTGCTGTTCGGCAACGAAGCACCGCTCGCGGCCGAAGAACGCTTGTATCAGCGCCTATTAGCCGGCGACGATGCCGAAGCCACAGAGCAAGCCGAGGCTTTTTTGAAATCCGGCTCGTACGTCGAGTTCTGCGATCAGATTGCGATTCCGGCTCTTTCGATGGCGCAGGAGGATAGCGAGCGCGGCGTACTGACACGCAATGCACGCGCCGAGATCAGCGAGACATTGCGCGACATGATCGAGAATATTGCTGAAGAAAGCGACGAAGAGACGAGCACGACACAGCGACCAAGTGTCGAATGCCTCGGCGCCCGCAATGAGCTCGACGATGCCGCGGCATTGCTGCTGACGCGGCTCTTGGGCGAGCATGGCATCGTCGCGCGCACCGTCCCAGCCCGCCATTGGATGACCGAGCCGCGCTTCGCCCGGCCGGCAGCGACAGAAGCCGGCAGTCCGAAGATTGTCTGCCTCTCGCATCTCGGCAGCGCATCGCCACCGCGCCTCCGCCTGCTCGCACGCCGCTTGCGTCGCCGTTCGCCGCCCGATGCCAAGATCGTGCTCGGCTTGTGGACGGATATCGCGCACTTCCTCGAAGAGCGCCCCGAGACGCCCGACGCGATCGATGATGTCGCAACCTCGCTCAGTGAGGCCGTCGAGCAAATCACCGAGCGGGTTGCGCCGGGCAAAGCAGCCTCCTCGGACGATGGGACCAGGCCGCAGACCGTCAAGGCATCGAGCGCCCGCTAGCGGCAAAAGAGCAAGGATTCGCCGCAATCAAACCACATTCGGCCGGGAATATGCCTGGAATAGGAGACTGCTGATTGTCTGCGCAGGATGTGGCACGTTTTAGCCCGGCCCCCATGGCCGCGGCGAGCGTTCTATTGCTCGAAGAAGCGTTCCGGCGCGGTGATCACTATTTTTTTCGCGAATTGCTCGATGCCCTGCCGGTCGCGGTTTACGTAACGGACGCCGACGGCCGCATCATCTTCTTCAATGAAGCTTGCGTCGAATTCTCCGGCCGTACACCCGTCCTCGGCAGCGATTGCTGGTGCATCACTTGGCGTCTGCTCAATCCCGATGGCGAGCCGCTGCCGAATGACCGTTGCCCGATGGCGACCGCACTGAAAGAGGACCGTGCGGTGCGCGGGGTCGAGGCGATCGCCGAGCGGCCAGACGGAACACGCGTACCTTTCATCCCCTATCCGACGCCGCTGCACGATGCCGAGGGACGGCTGGTCGGCGCCGTCAACATGCTGGTCGACATCACCGAGCGCAAGAAAGCGGAAGAATCGCTTCGCCAGCTGAACGAACTGCTCGAGCAGCGCATCGAAGAGCGCACCAAGCAGATGACGGAGGCCTATGAGCGGCTGCGCCAGAGCGAGCGCCGCTTTCGGCTGCTCGTCGGCAGCGTCGTCGACTATGCGATCTTCATGCTCGACGAGAAAGGCTGCGTCGCGAATTGGAATGCGGGCGCCGAACGCATCAAGGGCTATACCAGCGACGAGATCATCGGCCAGCATTTCTCGATCTTCTACACGCCCGAAGACCGCGCCGCCGGCGTCCCCGAGCGTGTGCTGAAATCGGTCCGACGAGACGGTCGCCACGAGGCCGAGAGCTGGCGCGTGCGCAAAGGCGGCGAACGCTTCTGGGCGAATGTGGTGATGGACGCCGTGCGCGACGATCGCGGCGAGATCGTCGGCTATGCCAAAGTGACACGTGATGTCACCGAGCGGCGTAAGGCCGAGCAAGCGCTGGTCGAAAGCGAGCGGATCGCGCGCGGCATCATCAACACCGCGCTGGATGCCTTCGTGCAATGGGATCAGGGCGGCATCGTCCACGAATGGAATCCGCAAGCCACGGCGATCTTCGGCTGGGAGCGCGACGAAGCGATCGGCAAGCCGATCACCGAGCTGCTGCTTCCGGCCGATGGCCGCGCCGCGTTCCAGGCCGAGTTCGATCGCTACGTCGCCGGCGGCGAGACCGCTTTGCTCGGACATCGCCTGCAGATGGAAGCGATGCGGCGCGACGGTGCGCGCATCACTGTCGAGCTTGCCGCGACCGCGCTGCCGCGGGGCGACGGTTTCGTCTTCAACGGCTTCATCCGCGATCTCACCGACAAGATCGTCGCCGAAGCCGCCCATCGCCAGGCGTTGAAGATGGAAGCGGTTGGGCAGCTTACCGGCGGCATCGCGCATGACTTCAACAATTTGCTCGCCGCCATCATCCCGAGCCTCGAGCTTGCGAAACTGAAGCTCGGCGACAATCCGACGAGCAAATATCTCGACAGCGCACTCCGCGCCGCCGAACGCGGCGCCAGCCTAACACGCCAGTTGCTCACCTTCGCGCGCAAGCAGGAACTCGCGATCGAGCGCGTCGAGGTCAATCGCCTGATCGAGGGCATTTGCGAAATGCTGCCGCGCACGCTGGGGCCGACAGCGCGGCTCGAGACGCGGCTGGCGCCCGATACCGGTGCTACCCTCACCGATCCCAACCAGCTCGAGCTTGCGATCCTCAACCTCGCCATCAATGCGCGCGACGCGATGCCGGAAGGCGGCGCGTTGACGATCTCGACCGCTTCGCTCAGCGCCAAGATAGCGCATGAGCGCTGGCAGCTCATCGGCGACAATTACATCATGGTCGCCGTATCCGATACCGGCAAAGGCATGACCGACGAAGTCCGCAGCCGCGCCTTCGAGCCGTTCTACACGACAAAGGGCATCGGCAAAGGCAGCGGCCTCGGACTCAGCATGGTCTATGGCTTCGTCCAGCAATCGGGAGGCAGCATCGCGATCGAAAGCGCACCCGGCCAGGGCACGACAGTGCGGCTCTTCCTGTCGCGGGCGTGACGCACGGCGCTCCCACCACTGTCATTGCGAGCCTGAAAGGCGAAGCAATCCAGTCTGCGGACACACTAGATTGCTTCGCCCTCATCCCGAGCTTGTCGAGGGACGCTCGCAATGACGAGAATAAATAGCGAGCCGAAACTCAATCCTGCTCAGCCATCACCTCTTTGACCTTGCCGGCGAGTTGCTTGAGGCTGAAGGGCTTCGGCAGGAAGTGGATATCGACATCGTCGCCGAGGCGCTTGCGGAAATTGTCCTCGGTATAGCCCGACATGAAGATCACTTTGAGCGCACGCTCCGGATAGAGCTCGCGCACCTCTTTGATCAGGCTCGGCCCGTCCATCTTCGGCATGACCACGTCGGTGATGACGAGATCGATCTTGTCAGCGCCGTCATGGAGGATTTCGAGCGCGCGTTCCGCGCTTTCCGCCTCGATCACCTTGTAGCCCTTGTTCTTGAGGGCGCGCGAGGAGAAGAGCCGCACCGGATCCTCGTCCTCGACCAGCAGCACCGTGCCGGCGCCGGTCAGATCCTTGGGCATCGTCGCTTCGTCGGCGCGCGCGACGCTGGTGCCGGCGCCTTCCTCGCCCTCATGGCGCGGCAGATAGATCGAGAAGGTCGCGCCCTTCCCCACTTCGCTATCGACCAAAACGAAGCCGCCGGTCTGCTTGACGATGCCGTAAACCGTCGAGAGCCCAAGCCCGGTGCCGTCGCCGATCTCCTTGGTCGAGAAGAACGGCTCGAAGATGCGCTCAAGATTTTCCTTCGGGATGCCGCAGCCGGTATCGCCAACGCCGATCACGACGTACTTCCCAACCGGCATCAGCTCATCGCCGCGGCGGATCGGTTCGGCGAGTTCGACATTGTCGGTCTTGATGGTGAGCGTGCCGCCGCCATTCATCGCATCGCGTGCATTCACAGCGAGATTGATGATCACCTGCTCGAGCTGTCCCTGATCGACCTTGATGAGGCCAAGATCGCGGCCATGGACGACGTTGAGCGCGATATTCTCGCCGATCAGCCGGCGCAGCAGATGCGAGAGATCGGCGAGCGCATCGCTGATATTGAGCACGCGCGGCTGCAAGGTCTGCTGGCGCGAGAAAGCGAGAAGCTGGCGCACCAGATTGGCGGCGCGGTTCGCATTCTGCTTGATCTGCATGATGTCGGGGAAAGAGCGATCCCCCGGCCCATGCTGCTGCAGCAGGAGATCGCAGAAGCCGATCATCGCTGTCAGCAAATTGTTGAAATCATGCGCGACGCCGCCGGCGAGCTGGCCGACCGCCTGCATCTTCTGCGACTGCGTGAATTGCGCCTCGATCTTCTTCTGATCGGTCGTGTCGATGAAATGGAGGATCAGCCCGTCTTCGCTGTCGCGCGTCAGAACCAGCGCAACGGATTTGCCGCCCGGCAGGCGCAACGCAATCGGGCCCGGCACAACGTCGCCGCGCAAAGCGGTCGCAAGCTTTTCGCCGACATCGGCTCGCTCGCCCTCGACAAGGTAGTCCACGATCGGCTTGCCGATCAGCGCCGACGGCTCGGCGCCGAGGAATACGCCCAGCGACGCATTTGCCTCGACGAATTTGCCGTCGCGATCCAAGAGCCCGATACCGACCGGCGCATTGGCGAAGAACCGCTCGAAACGTTCGCGCGATTGTGCCAGTGCCTGCTGCCAATCGCGCTCGGGCGCGAGATCGCGCACCATCGAATGGGTGCGCAGCCCGGTGCCCGATTTGACGACGCTCTGCGTGATCAGCGCATGGATGGTGCGGCCGTGACGCGTCTTCAGCATCACCTCGCCGCGCTCT
>DATMZZ010000134.1:0-10633 GCA_035573175.1 Allostellaceae bacterium | reverse complement strand
CACGCCGCCCGAGAAGCCGACCCGGGTAGCCGCGCCGGTGAAAGCGCATGCAGCACCGGCATCCGCTCCGGCCGCGACACCGAAACCCGACGCGACGATCACCGCATTGCTATCGGAAAGCCTCGATGGCCGGCCGCGCACCGCGCCGCTCGCCGCGTCGAGCGCGATCGCGCTGCGCTCCTCTGCAAAGCTGAGCGACGATTACTTGCTGCGCCTCCAGGCCTGGATCGCGCGCCTGGAGCGCTATCCCGCTGAAGCGCGCGCCAAGCGTCAGGAAGGCAAAGGCGTTGTCGGCTTCACCATCGCGCGCGACGGCCAGGTGACCCGCGTTTGGATCGATCAGACCACCGGCTCGCCGCTGCTCGATCGGGCAAGCATCGCGACGATCCGCGATTCATCGCCGGTACTGCCGCTGCCGCACGACATCACTGGCAATAGCGTCGATTTCTATCTGCCGGTCAATTACCGGCTGAGCAATTTCGAGCGGCTGTTCCAGTAGGCGCCGCTATCCCGCCTCGCGCAGCCCCTGCTCTTCATGCGCAGCAATGGCGGCGAGGAAAGTTGCGCCATAGCGCTTGAGCTTGCTGGCGCCGACGCCGGGGATTTCCGCGAGCGCATCGAGATCACGCGGCCGGCGCCGTACCATGTCGATGAGCGTTGCGTCATGGAAGATGACATAGGGCGGAACACCCTGGTCGCGCGCGAGCGACAGGCGCAATGTCCGCAGAGCCTGCCACAGCCCTTCATCGGCCGGGGCCGCAATCGAGTCCGAAGCGGTCGAGCGCGCGCGCTTCTCGCGACGCTTGGCTTCGTCGGCCTCGGCTCGCAACGTGACCGGCATTTCGCCGCGCAGCACAGCGGAGGCGCTATCGCGCACGTAAAGCCCGCCATGGCCTTCGACATCCACGGCGAGATGACCCAGCGCCACGAGCTGGCGGAAAACGGCATGCCATTCGTTTTTACCGAGCTCGACGCCAACACCGAAGGTCTTGATCTGGTCATGACCGAAATTCTTGATGCGCTCGGTCGCCTTGCCGAGCAGCACATCGACGAGATAGGCCGCACCGAAGCGTTGACCAGTGCGGACCACCGCCGAAATGGCTTTTTGCGCCGCGATCAGCCCATCCCAAACGCGCTGCGGCCGCAGACAATTGTCGCAATTGCCGCAGGGCGGATGATCGCGCTCGCCGAAATAGCCGAGCAGGACCTGACGGCGGCATTTCGGCGTTTCGCAATAGCCCAGGAGCGCATCCAGTTTCTGGCGCTCGATACGGCGCTGGCGCTCGGACAGGTTCGTGCCGTCCATGAGCGAGAGCAACGTGACGATATCGGCCATGCCGTACGTCATCCAGGCATTGGCCGGGAGACCATCGCGGCCGGCGCGGCCGGTTTCCTGGTAATAGGCCTCGAGCGTCTTGGGCGCATCGAGATGGGCGACGAAGCGCACATTGGGCTTATCGATGCCCATGCCGAAGGCGATCGTCGCAACAACGATCACGCCCTCGTCCTTGAGAAAGCGATCCTGATTGCGCTCGCGCATAGCCGCATCGAGGCCTGCGTGATAGGGCAGCGCGATGCGGCCTTTGCTGCATAAGAACGTGGCGACGTCCTCGACCTTTTTGCGCGACAGACAATAGACGATGCCGGCATCGCCGCGATGCTCGGCATCGAGGAATTCCCAAAGCTGCTTGCGCGCATCGTTTTTGGGCACAACGCGATAGCGGATATTCGGCCGATCGAAACCGGCCGCGAAGATGCGTGCCTGGCCGAGCCCCAATCGCTCGATGATGTCCGCGCGCGTCGGACCGTCCGCAGTCGCGGTCAGCGCGATGCGCGGCACGGTCGGGAAACGCTCGTGCAGCACAGAGAGTTGGAGATATTCCGGCCGGAAATCGTGCCCCCATTGCGACACGCAATGCGCTTCGTCGATCGCGAAGAGCGCCGGACGCGATTTCGCGAGAAGATCGAGACAGCGCGGCGTCACCAGACGCTCGGGCGCGATGTAGACGAGATCGAGATCGCCGGCGCGCATCGCGCGCTCGACATCGGCGGCCTCGGCGAAATCGAGGCTCGAATTGAGATAGGCCGCGCGCACGCCCAATTGGCGCAACGCATCCACCTGATCCTTCATCAGCGCGATCAATGGCGAAACCACGATGCCGAGACCGGGCCGCAAGAGCGCCGGAATCTGATAGCAAAGCGATTTGCCGCCGCCGGTCGGCATCAGGACCAGAGCATCGCCGCCCCCCGTCACATGCGCGATGATCTCGGCTTGCTGGCCGCGAAACTCGGGATAGCCGAACGTCTCGCGCAGCACCCCGAGTGCGGCTGTCGCTACAGACGGATCGTCGCGATGCTCCACGGTCATAAGCGCCTCATCCGACGAACTTAACGAGTTTCGATCGGCCGCGACACAAAGAGAGTAAGAATATCCACATCGCTGTTTCGATCGCGCGGGATGCACTAACATCAAAGCGATGCCCAACAACGCGCCCGTCGAGTCGCGGCATCGCGACTCGTGGTTTTCCGTCTTCTTGGCCTTTCTGCGGCTCGGCCTGACGAGCTTCGGCGGGCCGGTCGCGCATCTCGGCTATTTCCGCGGCGAATTCGTCGCGCGACGGCAATGGCTCGACGAGGCCGCCTACACCGACATCATCGCACTTTGCCAATTCCTGCCAGGCCCTGCGAGCAGCCAGGTCGGCATCACTATCGGCATTCTGCGCGCCGGCTTGCCCGGCGCTTTCGCCGCCTGGCTCGGCTTCAGCGGGCCGTCGGCGCTTGCGATGATCGCCTTCGGTTACGGTGTCGCGGAGCTAGGCGATATCGCGCAAGCCGCGTGGCTGCATGGGCTGAAGATCGTCGCGGTCGCGGTCGTCACGCAGGCCGTGTGGTCGATGGCGCGCAATCTCTGCCCGGATCGGCTGCGCGCGACCATGGCGATCGCGGCAGCGCTGCTCGTGCTCGCTTTGCCCAACGCTTACGGCCAGATCGGCGCGATCGTGCTCGGTGCGCTTATCGGATGGCGCTTTCTGCCCGCAGAGACAAAAGCCGCGCATAGTGACATCGCGATCCGCATCGCGAAGCCGCTGGCGATCGTCGCGCTGATCGCGTTCTTCGTGCTGCTCGTCGGCCTGCCCCTACTCAATGCAGCGACCGGCAATCACGCGATTGCACTCGTCGACAGCTTCTATCGCTCCGGCTCGCTGGTCTTCGGTGGCGGCCATGTCGTGCTGCCGCTCTTGCAGAAGGAAGTCGTGCCGCCGGGCTGGATCGGCAACGACGCGTTCCTTGCCGGTTACGGCGCGGCGCAGGCCGTGCCCGGCCCGCTCTTCACCTTCTCCGCCTATCTCGGCACGGTGATGCAGCCCGCCCCGAATGGCTGGCTCGGCGGGCTGATCTGCCTTGCCGCGATCTATCTGCCCTCATTCCTGTTGCTGGTCGGCGTGTTGCCCTATTGGGACACGTTGCGCCGCCGCGCCGGCGTGCAATCGGCGCTCAAAGGCGTGAATGCCGCGGTCGTCGGGCTGCTGCTCGCGGCGCTCTACACGCCCGTCTGGACCAGCGCGATCCTTGGCCCAGCCGATTTCGGCATCGGCATCGCCGCATTCCTGCTGCTCGTCTTCTGGCGCGTGCCGCCTTGGATCGTGGTGCTGCTCGGCGCGGCGAGCGCCGAAACGCTGGCCCGCTTCCTCTGAGGCGCCACCGCGGCTATTACATCGCCAACGACCGTGAACGGGGGATTTCCGATGTCGACGCAATCCGCAACGCGCGCGCTTATTCTGCTCGCGGCGATCCTCGGCGTGTCGAGCCTCGGCTCATCGCGTGCCGAAGCCGCGCTGTCGACGGATTTCGGGCCGGAGGTGGCCGCGGCCCGGCCGGCGAACGGCTTTGTCGGCAAGCTCAGCGTCGCGCCGCTCCATGCGCGCGAGGGCGCCAATGTCACAGTGAGCGGCGAAGCCCTCCCCGCCAATCAGGAATTCGATCTCGTCTGGCGTACGGTCAAAGGCAGTTGGAAGGCCGCCAACGGCCAATATCACGGCCGCGACTATGCGCCGGTCGGCTATCGCATCGCGCGGGTGAAGACCGACGCGGCCGGCAAATTCGCGGCGAGCTTCATCGCCCCAGATGATTTCGGCTTTCAGCACGACATCGTGCTGCAGCAGGGCGCGAGACTCTTCACCCAGGCCGGCTTCAATCTCGACATGACGATGAAGGTGACGCCGGAGAACGGCCCGTCCGGCACGCCGATCACGCTCGATATCAAAGGCATCGGCTGGCGCGAGCTCGAGAACAGCTGGATGCTGGTCTACGACAATAATTTCACCGGCTGGATCTCATCGGTCTCGACGCATGGCTCGGCGCATTTCACGATTCCGGCGACCGGGCCGACCGGCACGCATGTGCTGCAGCTCATCCATGGCGAGTTCACCTTCCCCTACATGAACCCGCAGCAGAATCCGGTGCCGGACCGGCCGCGCTTCAAGGCGAATTTCACCGTGACGCGCGGCCAAGCCGTGCTGCCGCCGCCGGTCGAGGCTCAGACGCAGAAATCGATCCGTGCCTTGCCGAAGCCCGGTGCGCTGGTCGCGACGCCGGCTTTCGCCAGCGTCGGCCAACCGCTGACGGTAAGCGGCCAGGGCTTTACGCCGGGCAAGAGCTATCAGCTGCAATGGTCGACCGTGACCGGCAATCGCGTCGTCGCCGGCGGATGGGAAGAGCGGGCGCATCCGATCGCCGAAGCGAAAGCCGATGCAAGTGGCAAGCTCGTTTTCAGCTTTAAGGTGCCCGATGACCTCGGCGGCGCGCACAGCATCTCCGTCGAAGATGGCGGCAAGAAAACTGTCGGCAGCTTCTGGCTCGAAGCCTCCGCCTTGCCGCTCAGCGTGCAGGAGGTGCATGCCGGGACGATGCTGACGGTTCATCTCAAAGGTGTCGGCTGGACCGAGACCGCAAACATCTATCACGTCGTCTATGACGACAATTATGTCGGCTATGCTTGCGGCTTCAACAGCCAGGGCGACGTTACGGTCTATATGCCGGCGAGCGGTGCGCCGGGCTGGCATTACATCGACCTCTATCCTGGCATCTATAAAGGCCAGGAGACGCGGCCGAACAATTTCCGCATCCCGCAGCTCACCTATGCCGATGACCATCCCGGCGAGGATCTGCCCGCCTTCCACTTCGCCGTCCATGTGATCGGCGACGAAAGCGAGCACGCGGAGAAATAAACCCGGCACTATCTTTCGTCGTCATTGCGAGGAGGGCATTAGCCCGACGAAGCAATCCAGTGGTTGAAACAGACTGGATTGCTTCGCTTCGCTCGCAATGACGTAAATTCCACCTTTGCCACTTCTGTAACCAGCGTCCTTGCTGTGCTAGGACGCGCGCCATGCTCACCATCTCGGGCATCACCTATCGCATTGCCGGGCGGACGCTGATCGAGGACGCGTCGGCGCAGATTCCCGATGGCTGGAAGGTGGGGCTGATCGGCCGCAACGGCACCGGCAAATCGACCTTGCTCGATCTGATCCGCGGCGAGCGCGCGCTCGACGGCGGCAGCATCGCCTTGCCCCGCGACGCGCGTATTGGCTTCGTCGCGCAGGAAGCGCCGAGCGGCACGACGACGCCGCTGCAAGCCGTCCTTGCCGCGGATGACGAGCGCCACCGCCTGCTCGCCGAAGCTGAGCACAGCACCGACGCATCGCGCGTCGCGGAAATCCACGAGCGGCTCGCAGCGATCGGCGCCCATTCGGCGGAAGCGCGCGCCGCCGGCATCCTCGCCGGTCTCGGCTTCAATCACGACGAGCAGAACCAGCCGCTATCGAATTTCTCCGGCGGCTGGCGCATGCGTGTGGCGCTGGCCGGCGTGCTCTTCGCCGAGCCCGAGCTGCTGCTGCTCGACGAACCGACCAACCATCTCGATCTCGAAGCCTCGCTCTGGCTCGCCGATTTCCTGCGCCGCTATCGCAATACGCTGTTGCTCGTCAGCCACGACCGGCAGTTCCTCGACGAGGTGGTCGATCACATCCTTCATCTCGGCGAGCAGCGGCTGACGCTCTATAGCGGCGGCTATGAGGACTTCGCGCGCACGCGGCGCGAGCATCTCGCGCGCCAGCAGGCGCTCGCCGCGCGCCAGGAAGATGAGCGCAAGCGGCTCCAAGCCTTCATCGATCGCTTCCGCGCCAAGGCGACCAAAGCGAGCCAGGCACAAAGCCGCATGAAGGCTCTGGCGCGGTTACAGCCGATCTCCCTTTCGGAAGAAGAGCCGCCGCTGCATCTCGCCTTCCCCGAGCCGCCGGAGCTCGCGCCGCCGCTCTTGAGCCTCTACCAAGTCTCGGTCGGCTATGAGCCGGAGAAGCCGGTTTTGCGCCGCCTCGATCTGCGGCTCGATCCCGACGACCGGATCGCACTGCTCGGCGCCAACGGCAACGGCAAATCGACTTTCGCGCGACTCATCGCCGGGCGACTGTCGCCGCTGAGCGGCGAGATCACGCGCGCCAAGCGCTTCGCCTGCGGCTATTTCGCTCAGCATCAGATCGAGGAGCTCGATCCGGCGGCGAGCGCCTACGACCATCTCGCGCGGCTGATGCCGAAAGCCGTGCCCGAGACGATCCGTGCACGGCTGGCGCGTTTCGGCTTCGACGAGGACAAGGTCTTCGTCGCGGCGCAGAATCTATCCGGTGGCGAGAAAGCGCGGCTCAATTTTGCGCTGATGAGCGTCGACGCGCCGCCGATGCTCATCCTCGACGAGCCGACCAACCATCTCGATATCGAGGCACGCGAAGCGCTGGTCGAAGCGATCAACGAATTTTCCGGCGCGGTCGTGATCGTGAGCCATGATTGGCATCTGCTCTCGCTCGTCGCCGAGCGGCTGTGGCTGGTCGCCGACGGCAGGGTGAAGCCTTTCGAGGGCGATCTCGACGATTACCGCCGGCTGGTGCTGGCGCCCACCGCGAGCGAGAGCGAAGCGACGAAGGCAGCCGCCAATCAGCGCCGCGAGACGCGGCGCCTCGCCGCCGAGCGCCGCCGCGAACTCGAGCCGCTGCGTCGCGCGCTGAAAGAGGCCGAGCGCGCCGTGACCGATATCGGCGCGCGCAAAGCCACAATCGACCAGCGCATCGCCGACCCTGCGACTTATGCCGGCGCCGCCGATGTCCCGGGACTGCTGCGCGAGCAGGCCTCGCTCGCCGCCGCGCTTGGCGAAGCCGAGGCACGCTGGCTCGCGGCAGCCGAGGCGATCGAGGAAGCTGACGCCGAATAGAACGGCGGCTTCTTATTTCATCGTCATTGCGAGAAGCGTTGGCGACGAAGCAATCCTGGAAGCGTGCGGCTGCCCTGGATTGCTGGCCTGCGATCAACCTGACCAAATCGCCAGGTGCCGTGCCGCCGAAGAAATCCTAAGCCGTGCCGCGCGGCGCGAGCGACGCCAGGCAGGCATCGCGCGTCAGCAGCTGCGCTCCATCGGACAGCAAGACCGGCACGGTGTAGCCGCTGCGCCAGCGTGGATCCTCGCAAGCAAGGCTCGCCGCTGTCAGGACGAGATGGATGCTGTTCGCATCGTAGCGGCCGAGAAGTTGCGCCATCACCGCGAGCTCGGTGACGAGCCGGTGGTGCTTGGCCGAGCCTTCATCGACCATCGCGCGCAGGAGCGTATCGAGACCGCTGAGCAGCGCGTCCTGTGCTTCCTCGATCGGGCCGCGGCGGCTTTCTAAAGCGGTTCGCGGCGGCGCCGGTGACAACGAGATCGATATCTCCAGTGCCCAGCAGCGCAGCGCGGCGATGAAGATCGGGCGGTGATGCAGATAGCGCGTCGTCGCGACGGTCGCGACCGCGCCGGCGAGCGCCGACAGCCGATCCTCCTCGCTCAAAGGCAAGGCGACGAAATCGCTGATGAGATCGCCCATCCGCGCTTCGGTCTCGGGACCGATCGCGCTCAGCGCTTCGATTAAAAGCGGCGGCAGATCGGTCATGCGGGTATGGAAAAGCATGTAAACGAAAACACGCAATTGAGATACGCGTTGCGGCTTAAAAGACTCTTTTTGAGCCAATTCGCCGCAAATACGACGCATCTGAAAATAAAAGTCGCAATTTTATTGGCCGAATAGGATTTATCTCAAATTTTATGCAAATGCATTTTACCTGCTTTGCATGTTTATTTGTCCCTTAACCCCGGCGCTATTGAATGGCCACATTCGCAAACGCCCCTTGGTTAGAAACGCCCATTATGCATGACCCGACCCACGCGATAACCGATTGGAACCTCGAAGCGGCGACCACGCTGTCGTTGCGCCGCGAGCCGGCTTGCTTCGCGTTCCTGTGTGGCGACGCCGATGCGCCGCCCCAGCCCATCGATGCGATCAATCTCGATCTCGCTTCGATCGATTACTATGCCGGTCATGCTTCGCTGTGGGCGACGCTGGAGATCCGCTCCTCGGCATCGAACGACCAGCCGATGGCCATGCTCGGCTTCGACGAAGCTTTCCTGCGTCCCTTCTCGCGCGCCCTGATCGAGACCGCGAGCAACCGCACGCCCTATCGCATGACGATCCGCAGCAATGCCGATCAGCCGAAGCGTCAGCGCGTGGTTGAGTACGTAACCGGCCCGGGCGTTTCCCTCGTCGAACTCATGCTGACGCCGCAGGATGCGACCGTGACGGTGTCCGGCCGCGCCGAAGGCGGCGACGAGGTGACGCTGTTCCAGCTCCCGCGCACGGACTCCTTCCTGCGCGCCTTCATCAAGATGACCTGCCAAGCCGACCAGGCGCTGCGCGACACCCTCGCCGAAAGCGAGAAGATCGCCCGCCGCCGCGCCATGGGCGCCGCCGCTTAAGTCATCCGCACGGAATTTTTCCTCCGTCATTGCGAGCATCCCTCGACAAGCTCGGGATGAGGGCGAAGCAATCCAGGGCCTCATGTGAGGCTCCTGGATTGCTTCGCCCGTTCGGGCTCGCAATGACGAGCACTAAGCGATGGCGCGCAGAGGGCCAATTCCCTGCACATCAGAGCAGCTGGCGCTGCTCGCCCTCGTAGAGGATCGTCCCGTCGCCGCGCGGCTGCGCACCCGGCGTTAAGGTCGCGGGCTCGCGTTTCTTCGCATCGAAGATGTGCTCGACGGGAAAGCCCGCCGCCATCAGATAGTCGGCGACGATGCGGCGGTGGCACTGCCACCACACCGCCTCGGCGCACATGATCGCGACCGTGTTCTCGTGCGTCAGCGCTGTGAGCTTATCGAAAGCCGCCCGGAACTCCGGCGTCTCGGCGTAGTCTGCGTAATTGCGGAACGGCTCCTGCCGCCACAGCGTATTGGGCGACGGCTGCCCATCGGCGCGCTTGCCGCGGCGGCCGCCGAGCTCGGGGAAATGGCGATAGCCGATGCCCACGGCAGCCAGCGCCGGCGCCAGATTCTCGCCATTGAAATGCGGAAAGCGGCGCGATTTGGGAAAACGACGGATATCGGCGAGCATGCCCACGCCGGCGGCTTTGAGTGCGGCGATGAAATCCTCGATCGAGCGCGTCGAATGGCCGATAGTGAAAACCGTCATCGCGATGTTAAATAAGGCTTGGATCGCAGAATTGGGAGGCGCCTCATGGATTTCGGGATGCAATTCTTTCCCGATGTCGGCCCAGCGCAGAAATCGGGCCAGCAATATTTCGACGAATGCCTGCGCCTGTGCGAGCTCGCCGATCCGGACGGCTGGGGCCATATCCGCACCGTCGAGCATTATTTCAATCCCTATGGCGGCTATTCGCCGAACCCGCTGCTGTTCCTCACCGCCGCGGCCGAGCGCAGCAAGAAGGCGCAGCTCATCACCGGCGCGGTGCTGCCGATCTTCAACAACCCACTAAAGCTCGCCGGCGAGATCGCCATGCTCGATGCGATCTCCAACGGCCGACTCGAAGTCGGGTTCGCGCGCGCTTTTTTGCCGCATGAATTCTCGCGCTTCGGTGTCCCGGTCGATGAGAGCCGCGATCGCTTCACCGAGGGCATGGAGCAGGTGCGGCGGCTCTTGGAAGAAGAGAATGTCACCTGCGAGGGCCGTTTCCATTCTTTCAAAAATGTCACCTCGTTGCCGCGGCCAACACAGAAGCCGCGCCCTCCTTTCTGGGTCGCGGCGATCGCGACGCCGCAAAGCTTCACCGATACCGGCAAAGCCGGCCATGCGATCATGGCGATCCCCATGGCCGGCGGCGCGATGAAGGAGCTCATCACCCTCTATCGCCAAGGCAGGAAAGAAGGCGGCCATCCTGGCAAAGGCCGTGTGATGCTCGCCTTCCATCTCTTCTGCCACGAGAACCGCGACACGGCGTGGCAGATCGCGCGCGAACCGCTCAACCGCTATCTCCGCTCGCTGGTCGATGCGGCCTCGGAATGGGCCGGCATGCAGTCGAAGGATTATCCGGGCTACGACAAGATCATCGACATCCTGAGCCGCGAGACGATCGAGACGCAGGTGAAGAGCGGCGCCGCCTGGATCGGTACCCCCGACGACATTTCCAAGCAGATCGAGGAATATTTCGAGCGAGTCGGCGGCTTCGAGAGCGCATCCGCGCAGCTCAATTTCAATACCGTCCCGTATGAGCATGCCGAGCGCTCGGCACGGCTCTTCGCCGAGAAGGTGATGCCGCGTTTCGC
>DATMZZ010000133.1:0-2894 GCA_035573175.1 Allostellaceae bacterium | reverse complement strand
TTCGGCCAGATCTGGCTCAAGCGCAAACCGGTCGGTGTCGCCCTTCGCGATCTTGTGATCGGCGGCTTGCCGTTCCTGCCGGCGCTCGCGCTGATGGCGCATAATTCCTCGACCGGCCGCATCATCTATGCCAATCCGCTGCGCAAGTTCGATCTGCTGTTCAGCGTCTTCGACAATTACAGCCGGCCTTTCGACGTCGTCTGCTTCGTACTGATCGTGCTCGCGGTCGCCTTCGCGTATTGGCGGCGTTGGGTCAAGCTCGCGCCCGAGATGGTGCTGCCGCTGATCGGCCTCGTCCTGGTCTATATCGCGATGCCGACACAGCTCTTCACTGCGGCGGGCGTCGATCGGCGCATTCCGATGATGATGTTCCTGCTGCTGATCGGCGGCAGCACCTGGCAGGCGCGCGCCGCGCGGATCGAGCCGCGCTTCATGGCCGGCGTGGCGCTGCTCTTCGCGGTGCGGCTCGCGGTCATCGCCGCGATCTGGTTCCAGGCGGGGAGGCTCTATGCTCAGCTCATACCGGGGCTCGATGCCTTGCCGCGCGGAAGTTGCGTCGCCGTCGCTTTCGGCAAGGCCAGCATCCAGGTCGCGAAAGCGCCGCTGACGCATTTCACGACGCTGGCCGTGGCGCGTCGCGATGCGCTGGTGCCGACGATCTTCCATTACAAACTGCAGCAGCCGCTCGAGCTGCAGCCCGACGCCGATCGCCTCGCCGATCTCCTGTCGCCGGATTTGCTCTGGTACCAGTATGTGGACGATTCGACGCCGCTGACGCCCGAGGCGAAGGCCGCGCTTCAGCAATGCGGCCATGTCGCTTTCGTCGACCCGCGTCCGTTCACGCTGAAGAACACCACCGGGCTGACGCCTGAATTCGTGACGCCGCGCTTTCAGCTTTATCGCGTCACCGCCAACGCGGCCGCCGCGCCGCCATCCTGATGCCAGCCCTCGCGCTGCTCCTGCCTTCATGGCTCGATCTCGCCGGTTGGTTCGAGATCGTCGTGGCGAGCCTCATCATGATCGGCCTCGGCCGCACCGCGATCAAAGGCCACGCGCCGCCCGAATCCGAATTGCTCGCGGGCTGGGGGATCTGCGCGCTGGTCTTCACCGGCTGGGGCATCGCCACGCCGATCAGCCTTCGTCTGCCGGGGATTCTCCTCGCGACAGTCGGCATTGCCGCCCATTTCCCGTCGGGCGGGCGGCGAAGCCCGGCAGAATGGCGAACGCTCGGCCGTGTCGCCGTCCTCGCCTTGCCACTGCTCGCGATCATGGCGAGCGCACGGCCGAGCCTACCCGATACCTGGCTCAACCTGCTGCCCAACGCGGCCTATCTCTTCGATCACGATTTTTTCCCGGCCGATGCACGGCCGCCGGCGTATTCCTTCATCGCCGCCGCGCCCTACAATATGCAGCTCGTGAGCTTTTTCGGCGGAACGTTTCTGCCGTTCTTCACACCGAGCACGATGATCGATTTCAACATCGTGCTGCTGCTGGCGGCGGGGCTGCTGCTGGCACGCATCATGACGCAGGACGATACCGTGTTTCCGCGCTGGCCGGCGCTTGCGCTCGGCATGCTGCTCGCGATCCCGCTCAATCCCGGTTTCGATCCGCGTTATCACCTCTCGGCTTACAGCGAAACCTCGGTGATGGTGGCGCTGCTCTTCGCCGGCTGGCATGCGGCGCGCGCGCTCGATCGTCTGAGCGGCCAGCGCGACGCACGCAACGATCTCGTGCTGCTGGCGCTGAGCCTCGCCGTGCTGGTCAACATCAAGCAGGAGAGCGTCGCGCTCGCGTTCGGTGTCGTCGCGTCATCGCTCGTTGTTGCGCTGATGGCGCGGGCGCAGCGCGGCAAGGCCGTGGCTCGGATATTGCTCGCGGCGCTGCCGGCGCTGCTGCTCTATCTCGGCTGGCGCTGGTATGTGCTGAACCATTTCGCGCTCGGCGAGCTCAAGGGCCTGCCTTACGAGCAATGGCATATCCACGAGCTGCCGCTCATCCTCCTCAACATGCTGCGCGCGATCGGCGAAAGAGGCGTGTACTTCGCGATCCTCTTCATCGCACTCGCGATCGCCGCGTGGCGTATCATCCGCCGCGAGCTCGATCTCGGCACGCGCGTCGCGGCGATGCTGCTCGGCACGACGATCATCTACAACCTCGCGCTGCTTGGCGCCTATGTCGCGCATTTCGAAGGCCGGATGGGCATCGAGGCGCATTCGTACTTCCGCTACAACACGCATCTCGGCCTGCTGCTGATAGGAACGCTGGTGCTCTACGCGCGCGATTGGCGCTGGTCGGAATTCGGCGGCCGCTGGCGGCGCGCGATGCCGACGGTCGTCATACTGCTTGCGCTGCTCGTGCCGCTGCCTTTCCTGCGCATGCTGCGCTTCGATCTCGAAGTGCCCAATCTGCGCACCTATCAGCTCGCGCATGAGGCGGCCACGCGCATCGCCGACGACGAGCATCTGTTGCTGATCCTGCCCGGCGATAACGGCACGTTGCCGCCGACGATCGAAGGCGTGCTGCGCGATCTGCCGCCGCGCCGGCCCAACGTCGTGCTCGATGTCGCCAGCGATTTCGCGACCGGTATCGCCAACAAGGATTATCCGCGCGCGCTGCTCTCCTGCGCGCCCGCGGGTTTCGCGCTCGTGCCGCAAGGGCAGGGCGCGCTGCTGAAGCGCGTGGGCGATGCGTGGCAGGTCGAGGCGCACTGGACCTACCCACCGCCACCGCCCGGCGCGCGCTGGTCGCAGGTCTTAGCACCGGCGCCGCTCTGCCTGCCGCCACGCCGGGCCCCAGGTTGACTCGCTGGCGGCGAGGGTCTATCGCCGCCATGGAAACAAAAGGTCGGGGCGTCTCATGAAGATCAGCTTCGCTGCGCCGCGCATGCCGCGTTC
>DATMZZ010000132.1:0-7592 GCA_035573175.1 Allostellaceae bacterium | reverse complement strand
TATGATAGCCCGAACTTCGTCGCGCCTTTGAACGACACGTACTAATGCGAGCCTTGGGAGGATGAGCGGCATCAGTGTGTCGCTCATCGCTCTCTTTCCCGGCGGTTACCGCGTCATTCCGCGGCAATTGTTCCAGCCGGCGATAAATCCCGACCGTCAGCGTAACCCGCGGCCGCGCTGATTCTTTCGCAGGAAATCGATCAGCACTTGCAGCGCTGCCGGCATCTGGCGCCGGCTCGAATAGTAAAGCGCGAAAGGCGCGCCGCTCGGCTGCCATTCCTCGAGCAACGGCACCACCCGGCCGTCCGCGATCGCCGCGGCGACATAGGCGCGGGGCAATTGCACGAGGCCGACGCCGTCGATCATGGCTGGCGCCATCAGCGAGGACTCGTTGAGAATGAGCGAGCCGCTGACCGCGATCTCGAAACCTTTCCCGTCCCTCTGAAACCGCCACGGCAGCAGCGCGCCGTTCGGCAGGCGCAGGCGGATGCAGTTATGCGCGGCGAGATCCTCTGGCGCTTCCGGCGTGCCGCGCCGCGCGAGATAAGATGGCGCGCCGACCAGTGCTGTGTGCCAGGTATCGGTGATTCTGACCGCGATCATGTCACGATCGACACGGTCGCCGGAGCGGATGCCGGCGTCGAATTGCTGCGCAACGATGTCGACATTGGCGCTGTCGACCGAGATTTCGAGCTTGATGTCGGGATATTGCGCGAGGAATTTCGCCATCAGCGGGCCGAGCACCGATTGCGCCGCGGGCGGCGCGACGGTGAGGCGCAGAAGTCCCGCCGGCTTGTCGCGGAACTCGTTCAGCGAATCGATCGCCGCCTCGTAATCGTCGATCACGGGCCTGAGCCGCGTCAGCAGCTTATCGCCGGCTTCGGTCGGCGCGACGCTGCGCGTCGTGCGGTTGAGCAGCCGGACGCCGAGCCGTTCTTCGAGATTGCGGATCGTCTCGCTCAGCGTTGCCGGCGAAATGCCTAGGTGCTTGGCGGCGCGCGTGAAATTGCGCTGCTCCGCCACGGCCATGAAAGCGCTCAGCTCGCCGAATTCGGTACCCCGCATGAGGGTCATCTTAGGGGCTGGCGCGCCATCTGGCGATTATTCGGATTACTCGACTGCCACATTCGTGACGGGCTGGCTTATCGCCCTGCGCGATATCGCCAATGTTCTCCTACAGAGAATGTGAAGGAGAGCATCATGCGTGCCACAGCGGCCGTTTCCTCTGTTTCGCGAGCATACGCGCTCGCTTTCGGCCTCGGCCTCGCGATCCTCGGCATGAGCGTCAGCCTTGCGCATGGCGAACCGATCGAACGTTCGGGATCGGCCCAAATTGCGCCCACTCAAATCGCTCAGGGCTTGCTGCCGCCGGTGCCGAACAATTCCTTCGTCTGTCATGCCCAGCCCGGCGGCTGGTGCGATCTCCGCGATTGGCGCGGCTTCGACCAACTGACCACCAACTGATGCCCACGAACCGAGGAGATTTTCTTCATGCAGCCGAACGTTAAGGACATCGCTATGCTGGTCGGCAGCCAGCGCAAGGACTCGATCAATCGCAAAGCGGCGCTTGCCCTCGCCGGGTTGGCGCCGCCCTCGCTGCGCCTGGACTTGGTCGAGATCGGTCATCTTCCCTTCTACAATCAGGAATTTGACGCCGACCCGGCGCAGACTCCGGCCCCCTACAGCGATTTTCGCCGCCGGCTCGCGCGCGCCGACGGCGTGCTCTTTGCGACGCCCGAATACAACCGCAGCTATCCGGCGGTGCTCAAGAACGCGATCGATATCGGTACGCGGCCTTATGGCAAAAGCATCTGGGCAGACAAGCCGGCCGGCGTAATCAGTGTCTCGCTCGGTGCGCTGGGTGCGTTCGGCGCCAACCAGCATCTTCGCCAGCTTCTCGCCAATGTGAATATGCGGGTGCTGCAGCAGCCGGAAATCTATCTCGCGAGCGCCGACAAGCTGTTCGACGCAGACGGCAACGTCACGGTTGATTCGACGCGCGATCTATTGTGCCGCTTCATGGACGCCTTCGCCGGCTGGGTGCAGCCGGCGAAGGCGATCGCTGCCTAGACCTTGATGCCTGTCCAGGCGTGGTCGGGCTCCGAAATGTCGAAGACGATGCCGTGCGGGTCGCGATATTTGATCTCGACCGCCATGCCGGCGCGGCCCTCGAAATGGAATTTGCCGCCGTTGTCCTTGATCTTTTGATCCATGCCGGCCCATTCCTTCGGGTCGTCGACCACGAAGCCAATATGATGCAGGCCGACGAAATCCTTGCCGCGCTCGTCGCCCGCATCCTCGTCGCTCTTGAACTTGAGCAAGGTCACGTTGACGACGCCGTCCGACAGGCTGACCGCGACGTCGTTCTCGTGATGCTTCTTGAAGCCGAAAACGCTCTCGAAGAAGGCGGTTTCCTTCTTCAGATCGTTGACCGTGATCGCGATATGCCGGAGTTTCGCTGTCATCTCGCACCTGCCCTCGGAAATTTGCTGCCGCCAATCCTAGCAGAAGCGCCGCCGCGACGAAATCAGCGCGGCTTCACGGGATGCGCGCGCACCGCTTCCTCGTTCACATCGGCGCCCCAGCCGGGCCGCGTCGGGATCACCAGATGGCCGTTCTCGATGACCGGCGGGTGCGTGACAAAATCGTGCTTCCACGGCACGTCGTCGACCTCATATTCCATGATCCGGCAATTGGGGATGGCGGCGCAAAGCTGCGCGCTCATCAGCGTGGCGAGATCGCCGCAGAAATTATGCGGCGCCACCTGCACCTCGTAAGCGTCGGCAAGGGTGGCGATGCGATAAGATTCGAGGACGCCGTTCCACGCCGGATCGACAATCGCGACATCGACCGCCTGCTTCTCGAAGAAGGGACGATACGTACGCAGCCCATGAATGCCCTCGAGCGAGCCGATCGGCGTCGAGGTCGAGCGCCGCACCAGCGCCAGCCCATCCGGATCGTGGGTGTCGATCTCCAGCCAGGTGAGATCGTACGGTTCAACGGCCTTGGCAACACGCCGCATACCCTCGATACGCTGGCTGAAATTGAGGTCGATCATCAGCCCGGTCTGCTTGCCGATGCCGTCGCGCAGCGCGCCCAGCACATCCGTGATGGCGGCGATGGTGACGCCGTCGATATTGCGGTCGAGCAGCTTCGGGCCGAGCGCGAAACCGCCATCGAACATGCGCGGCTCCGGCCCATCGAAGAAGAGCGGATTGGTTTTCACCGCGGTGAAGCCTTGCGCGACCGCTTCCTTGCCGAGCGCGGTCAGATCGTCGAGCGATCGCAGGCGCGGCCGGCCGAGCACCTTCTCGAAGAATTCGCCATGGCGCACGCGGAAGCTGCCGATATGCGACCAGTAGAGCCGCATGCGATCGCGCGTCGGCCCGCCGAAGAGGGCATGGACCGGCACGCCCAGTGCCTTCGCCTTCACATCGAGGCAGGCATTCTCGATCGCGGCGATCACCTGATTGGCGAGGCCGCCGGTCGCGAGCTGCGTCATGCCATGGAGCGAGGCGCTGATCTTGCCGACAGCGCGCGGATCCATGCCGGTGACGATCGGGGCGTAGCGCGGAATGAGCGCGCTGACGCTGCCGCTGATGCCGAAATTGTCGATGTATTCCGCCCAGCCGACGAGGCCTTCATCGGTGGTGAGTTTCAGGAAATAGAAGGTGCGCCAGCCGGCATCGGCGGGCAGTGTCTCGATTTTTGCTATCTTCATCGCAAATCTCTCTCCACGCCGTCATTGCGAGGAGCGATAGCGACGAAGCAATCCAGAACGACGGACGCTGCTCTGGATTGCTTCGCTTCGCTCGCAATGACGAAATAAAATATCAAGGTTTCACGATATGGGCGAGCGCCTCGCCCTTGAGATGGCGTGTCACATTATCGCCGACGACTTGCGCCAGCCGCTTGGCCGTCACCGCGCCGGGCGCGCCCGCCATATGCGGCGCGATGATGAGATTGGGCGCATCCCATAGCACATGGCCCGGCGGTAGTGGCTCGGGCTCGGTGACATCGAGCCCGGCGCCGGCGATGGTGCCGTCGCGCAGCGCCGTGGCCAGCGCTTCGCAATCGATGATATAGCCGCGCGCGATGTTGACGATGACGACGCTGCGCTTCATCAGCGCGAATTCCGGCGCGCCGATCAGATGCCGCGTCTCCGGGCTGGCGGCGAGGGCGATCACTACCGCATCGGCGCGCGGCAGCACGGCGCGCAACTCCTTGATCGAGAGGCTTTCATCCGCATGCGGATGCGGCTTGGCGCTGCGCGTCAGGGCGACGACATGCGCGCCGAAAGCCTGCAGCAGCCGGCCGATCTCGCTGCCGATATAGCCGAAGCCAAGCACGGCGATGGTGCTGTCGATCGGCGCGGCGCAGCGCTCGCGCGCGCCGCCCTTGTCCCAGGCATGGTGTTTCTGATCGGCGAGCAGGATGGGAAATTGCCGCTGGATGCCGAGCAGCAGACCAAGCGCTTGCGTCGCAACCGAGGGCGCGAAAGCCGGCCCGGCATTGGTGATGGCGACATTGGTGGGATAGCCGTGTCGGCCCACCGCGTCGTAGCCGGCGGAAAGCAGCTGGATCCAGGCGAGCCTCTTCGCGCGCTCTTTCAGGATTTGCGCGGTCTCGGCCGAATAGTGGGAATCCGGCAGCAGCAACAGCTCGGCATCGGGAATGGCGGCGGCGAGCTCGTCCTCGGTCTCGACCGCGATCACCTCGACGCCCGGCACGCTCTTCAGCCGCGCCAGGATCGCCGCCGCTCCCAATCGCGCGCGCATCACCGCTTTCATGCGGCCGCGAGTGTTGAAGGAGCGGCTTTCCCGTGTCAACCTGCGGCCACGTTTCAAGAAATCCGAAGAGGAGGAGTATTCGAGATGGCCGACAAGCTGCCGGGGGGCAAGAATGTCAAAGTAGAGATCGAGGATGGCGTTGCCTGGGTGACGCTCAACCGCCCGGAAAAACGCAATTGCATGAGCCCGGCGCTCAATGACGAGATGGTCGAGGTCTTGGACGCGCTCGAGGTCGACGATCGCGTGAAGGTGCTGGTGCTGACCGGCGCCGGCGAAGCGTTCTCGGCGGGCATGGATCTGCGCGAATTCTTCCGCGCCACCGACGGCCTGCCTTATGTGCAGCAAATGCGCGTGCGCCGCTCCT
Organism: Allostellaceae bacterium; assembly: GCA_035573175.1. Classification (GTDB taxonomy): domain Bacteria; phylum Pseudomonadota; class Alphaproteobacteria; order ATCC43930; family CGMCC-115725; genus CAIKMD01. Next base: position 2,438 of record DATMZZ010000132.1, on the reverse strand, counting down.
CGGCGACCTGGCAATTCCAGCAACTCGCGCATTACCTCAAGCCGACCATCGCCATGGTGAATGGCTGGTGCTTCGGCGGCGCCTTCACGCCGCTCATCTCCTGCGATCTCGCCATCGCCGCGGAAGAGGCGCAGTTCGGCGTCTCCGAGATCAATTGGGGTATCATCCCGGGTGGCCAGGTGACGAAGTCGCTGGTCTTCGCGATGAGCTTCCGCAACGCGATGTACTACACGCTGACCGGCGAGACCTTCGACGGCAAGCAGGCGGCGGCGATGGGCATCGTCAACGAGGCGGTGCCGAAGGCGAAGCTGCGCGAGCGCACCAAGGCGCTGGCCGATCAGCTCAAGGGCAAGAATCCGCATGCGCTGCGCGCCTGCAAGGAAGCGATCCGCGCCTGCATGAGCATCCCGTTCGAGAGCTCGGGCGATTACCTCGCCGCAAAGAGCACGCAGCTCCGCTTCATCGACGACGAGAACGGCCGCACCGGCGGCCTGACGCAATTCCTCGACGAGAAATCCTATCGCCCCGGCCTTGGCGCGATGCGGCGCGAAGAAAAAGAGAAGAAGTAAGACGTACGAAGGTCTTCTCGCGACCCTTCGCTCTCACCTCCTTTGAACTCTCCCCCTCACCCCAGCCCTCTCCCCGCCGGGGAGAGGGAGGGACCCGCGAAGCGGGAGGGTGAGGGGGAAGAGTCGCGAAGGGGAGAGTCTCAAAAAGGGGTGAGAGGGCGAAGGTTAAGACAATGACAAATATCGACATCTCTCGCCTGATGCGGCCGCGCTCGATCGCGATCGTCGGCATCTCGCCCGAGCCGAGCTCGGCCGGGTTCCTGATGCTGAAGACGCTCGATGAATATCGCTATTCCGGCACGATCCATCTCGTCAGCCGCAACCGCAGCGAGGTTGCCGGTCGGCCTTGCGTCAAGACGATCGAGGATCTGCCAGACGGCGTCGATGCGGCGATGCTGCTGATCCCGCGCGTCGCGATCGAGGATGCGGTCAAGTCCTGCGCCAAGAAGAAGATCGGCGGCATCGTCATCTTCGCCGCCGGCTTCGGCGAGGCGGGAGGCGAGTGGAAAGCGGCACAAGATCGCATCGCCGCGATCGCCGAGGAGAACGGTATCGCGCTGTGCGGGCCGAATTGTCTCGGCATCGTCGATTTCATCAACCGCATCCCGCTGACCTTCTCGCAGCAGCTAGGGCCGGTACTCGATGTCGAATCGGGCGTCGTGGTCGTGGCGCAAAGCGGCGGTCTTGCCGGCGTGGTGCGCGTCGCGCTGCGCGCCAAGGGCATTCCCGTCACCTGCTGGGTTTCGACCGGCAACGAGGCCGTGCTCGGCCTCGAAGATTACGCCGGCTATCTCCTCGAAGAAAAGACGACGCAAGTCGTCGCCTGTTTCGCCGAGCAGATCCGCAAGCCGCAGCGTTTCCTCGACGTGGCCGGGCGCGCCCGCGAACTCGGCAAGCCGATCGTGCTGCTGCATGCGGGGAAGAGCGCGGCGGCGCAGGAATCGGCGCGCTCGCATACCGGCGCGATGGTCGGCGATTACGCGGTGATGGAGACGGTGCTCGCGCATAGCGCGGTGCTGAAGGTCGATACGCTCGAAGAGCTCATCGATGTGAGCGAGCTGATGTTCCGCTTCCCTGTGCCGCCGACCAAAGGTTGCGCGATGGTGACGGATTCGGGCGCGGTCAAAGGCATGACGCTCGATCTCTGCGAATCGCTCGGCCTCGATCTGCCGCCGCTGACGCCGGCGCTCGAGAAGCAGCTCCAGGCCGAGCTGCCGGATTTCGTCGGCGCGTCCAATCCGCTCGATCTCACGGCGCAGGCGATCACGCATCTCGATATGTATGCGAAGACGATCGCGCCGCTGCTCGACGACGATCGCTATGGCAGCCTCGTGCTGGGGGCGATCGTCTCCTCGGCGAGCGAATACGCGCTGATCAAGGGCCGCGCCTCGCTGAAGCCGCTGATCGGCGCGAAGATGCCGGTGATCTACGCGATGCTCGGCGACGAGGCCGAAGTGCCGGAGAAACTCATCCCGGAGGCCCGCGCCGGCAACGTGCCGTTCTTCCGCTCGCCGGAGCGCGCTTTCCGCGCGCTGGCGAAAGTGACTGCCTATGGCCGCGCGCTAGAGGCGGCCAAACTTCGCTCTCTCAGCCGTCATTCCCGCGAAAGCGGGAATCCAGCGGGCGCTCTGGATGCCCGCCTGCGCGGGCATGACGGAAAAATTTTGCAATCGGGAACGCTGACCGAAGCGGCGAGCAAGCAATACCTTGCGGCTTGCGGCATGAAGATGCCGCCCGGCAAGCTCGCAACAACTCTCGCCGAGGCGCGCGAAGCGGCACGATCGATCGGCTATCCGCTCGCGGCCAAGCTGCAATCGCCAGCCGCCGCGCATAAAAGCGATATCGGCGGCGTGATCCTCAAACTAGCCG
>DATMZZ010000131.1:0-2439 GCA_035573175.1 Allostellaceae bacterium | reverse complement strand
ACGAATTCCTCTTCGCTCGCGTAATAGTGATTGCGCAGCCAGTGCTCGATCGTGCCGGGCGAGTTCGCCGGCACATAGGCTTCGGTGTAATCGACACTGGCAAGCGCGTCCTTGAAGCGCTGCAGATCGGCTTGCAGCTCGGCATGACCAACATAGCGCAGCGGACCCGTGCAGATATAGGTCATCTTCGGCGGATCGAGGGTCACGAATTTCGCGTGGCCGTTGGCGAAATATTCGCGGAATTTCTTGATGTCGCGCGCGCCGATCGAGAGCGGCGCCGGATCGCGCGACGCATCGTAGGGATGCGCCTCGTAGCCCGAGATGCGGCTGGCACAGTATTGCGTGAACGAGGTCTTGCTCAGCTCGCCGTCATTGATGCTGTCGATGCCGATATCGACCTGGCGACGGATGGTTGCGCTAAGCTCGTCATCGAGCCGGCGCTGCAGCTCGGCCTCGTCATAGGGCGTGCCGTTGCCCTTCGCCCAGACAAGCTTGGCCAGATCCGGCGAGCGCGGCAGCGCGCCGGCATGAGTCACGCGAATTCGATTGCCCGATGCCATGGAATTGAGGCCCCCCACATTGTTGCGCGATACGCGGCGGCGCCGCGCGATTAGCCGCGAGTTTTCCGGCAGCCCCGCAGGACTGTCAACCGCATCCCTGCCCACAGCGCGTGGGCGACGGGCTTCAGCTTTTCAGCCGCGGGAAGAGGCGCCGCGCATTGCCCTCTTCGATCTTATGCAGATCGTCGGCGCTGAGGCCCAGCGCGCGCAGCGGATCCCGGCTCGCGGTCAGCGTGCCCCAGGGATAGTCGCTGCCGAACATCAGCTTCTCCGGCCCGGCGAGCTTCATCATCGCGCCGAAGCTGAAGGGGTTATTCATGCTGGCGGTATCATAATTGAGCTTTTTCAGCGCCGGAATCGCGCCGCCCGGTGCCTTGTCGGCGAAAGAGCGCGACCAGCCGGCGATACGGCCGGCCATGCCCGCCAGCGCACCGCCGCAATGCGAGAAGATGAAGGTGATGTCAGGGCAGCGCGTGAAGGTGCCGCTCTGCAACAGGCTGACGATCGCTCGCGTATTGTCGAACATGAATTCGAGGATCGCCGGCGGGATGCTCGGCTGGATGTTGAAGCAGCAATGGGCCGAGGTCGCGTGCGAATAGACGACCGCCTTGCGGCGGTTGAGCTCGTCATAGACCGGCGCGAAAGCCGGATCGCCGGGATAGCGGCCGTCGTAATTGGTCAGCAGGCAGACGCCATCCGCCTTCAGCGTATCGAGCGCGTATTCGATCTCCTGAAGGCTGCCCTCCACATCGGGCAGCGGCAGCGTCGCGAAGAAGCCGAAGCGCTTCGCATGGTCGCGAACGATCTGCGCCTTGTAATCGTTGATGCTGCGCGCGAGCTTGCGGCTGGTCTGTACATCGCCGGTCCAAGAGCCGGGCGTCGAGATCGAGAGCAAGGCGACATCGGCGCCGGCCTTGTCCATTTCCTCGATCGACCAGGACGGCGTCCATTTCTGCAGCTCGGCGCCGGCATAGCCGCTCGACGCGATCCGCGCCTGCTGGAGCTCCAGAAATTTCGGCTCCATGATATGATGATGGACGTCAACGATCCCCGGCATGAAATCCCTCCCTCGTTGTGCAAAACCCTAGCGGCTAGCGCGATTGCAGGCAACGCAACGACCTAATACCCCCGTCCCGGCAAAAGCCGGGACCCATTTCGATGCATCCCGATGGTGGAGCGATGGACACCGGCTTTCGCCGGTGAAGAGGCAAGGATAAAATCAGAGGAATTCGTTTTCCCAAGGTTGTCTTCTTCATGTCATTCGATACCGAGAAATTCCGCTTGCGGCGCTTCGTCGAGAAACTGGCGGCTTTGGGCGAGGTCGAGGAGTACAGCGCGCCGATCGCGCTCGGCGCGCTCGCGGACTGGGTCGAGAACTCGACGAAACTCGCGCATTTCCATGCCGTCGGGCCGGAGCGGTTCGAGATGGTCGCCGGCGTCAATGCCAGCCCCAGCCGCATCGCCGCCGCCTTCGGTGTCGGCGAAAAGCAGGTGCTGCCGGAATATCTGCGCCGCTTGCAACAGAAGCAGGAGGTCGCGGAAATTCCTTCCGCCGAGGCGCCGGTGCATCAGGTGATCCTCACCGGCGATCAGATCGATCTCACACGCCTGCCCTTCTACCTGCAGCACGAATTCGACGGCGCGCCCTATATCTCGGCGGCGATGGATTTCACCATCGACCCCGCGACCGACCAGCCGAATGTCGGTTGCCGGCGCCTGATGCTGCGCAGCCGGAACACGCTGCGCTCCAATCTCACCCAGCCTTCGGATCTGCGCCGCATCTATATCGCCTGCGCCGAGCGAAAGCAGCGGCTGCCCGTGAGCTTCGTCATCGGCGCGCATCCTTGCGATTTCCTCGCCGCGACTTCGAAAGCCCCGA
>DATMZZ010000130.1:0-20992 GCA_035573175.1 Allostellaceae bacterium | reverse complement strand
GCCGCTATGGGAAGAGCTGAATCGCCGCAAGGCGGTGGTGTTCTTCCACGGGCCGGTGCCGGATTGCTGCGGCGCGCTGAAGGTTGGGCCGGGCGTCAATCCGGCGGTCGGCGAAGTGACCTTCGACATGACGCGCGCGGTGATGAGCCTCCTCGCCAATGGCGCGCTGGCGCGCTATCGCGACATCAAATGGCTCTTCGCCTATGGCGGCGGCGCGACCCCCTATATCGCGGGCCGCATGGAGGCGTTCTTCAAGAGCGCGAAGAATCTGCACGAGATCGCCCCCGATGGCGTGATGGCCGAACTCAAGCGGCTGCATTACGACACGGTCAATGTCACCGCCGCGCCGTCTTTCGCCGCGCTGACGAAGCTCGCGCCGATCACGCAGATCACCTACGGCACCGACTTCCCGTATTTCGCCAATGACCAGCTCGATGCGCTCGATCAGCGCGGTCTCTCGGCGAAAGATCTGGCGGCGATCCATTCCGGCAACGCCAAGCGCCTCATTCCGCGGCTCGCAAAAGCCTAGTCTCTGCAAGCGAAGAAGGTTTGAAACCCATGCGTAAATTACTCGTGACCCTCGTTACCGGCGCGATGCTCGCCGCGGCGCCCGCCATCGCGCAAACCAAGCTCGAAGTCAGCCATTTTCCCGGCGCCAATTGGGTGCTGCTGATCGGTCAGAGCGAAGGCTTCTTCGCGCGCGAGAAGCTCGATGTTCATCTCAACGCGGTCCATGGCTCGGTCGGGCAGATCAGCAACACGATGAGCGGCAAGTACGATCTCGGCCTCACCGCGCTCGACAATGTCATCGCCTACGATGCCGGCCAAGGCAATCCGCAGGTGCAGCAGCCGACCGACATGTTCGCCTTCATGGGCGGCGAAGAACTGGCGATGAAGCTGATCGCATCGCCGGACATCAAGAAGATCGAAGGGCTGAAGGGAAAGACCCTCGCGGTCGATGCCAAGAACACCGGCTTTGCCTTCGTCCTCTACAGCGCGCTCGCGCGGCACAAGCTCAAGGCCGGCGATTACGACGTGCTGGCGACCGGCTCGTCGCAATCGCGGCTCGAGGCGATCACCAGCGGCAAAGCGCAAGCCGCCGGGCTCAACCGGCCTTTCGATGCGATCGCGCTCGGCAAAGGCGCGGTCAATCTCGGCGATATGCGCAAGCTCTTCCCGCATTATCAGGCAAGTGCCGGCTTTGCGCGCCGCGCCTGGGCCGCGCAGCACCGTGACACGCTGATCGCTTTCATCCGCGCCTATGTGAAAAGCTCGATGTGGCTCTTCGACGCCAAGAACAAGGCCGCGGCCATCGATCTGCTGATGAAGAACACGAAAGGCCTCTCCGAGCAGCAAGCGGCCGATATCTATCGCGACACGGCCGGCAAAGGTGGCATCGGCTCGCCGACGGCGAAGCTCGACATTGCCGGCGTCGAGGCGGTGGTGAAACTGCGCAACCAATACGGCGAGCCGAAGAAGAAGCTCAACGCGCGCGATTTCTACGATCTGAGCTACTACAAGGCGGCGATGAAATGACGGCGCACTAGCACCGTCATCCCCGCGAAAGCGGGGATCCAGCCCAACATTACGCTGTAGCCCTGGACCCCCGCTTTCGCGGGGGTGACGGGTCTTTCAGTCTCGTCAAATCAGCATCGCGCCTTCGAGCTGTAGCAGCATCCGCTTCGTCTCGATGCCGCCGCTGCCGGAATAGCCGACGAGCTTGCCGTCGGCGCCGGCGACGCGGTGACACGGCAGGAGGATCGGGAGCGGATTGCGGCCGTCGTGTTGGGCGACCGCGCGCGGAGCCGGTTTGGTCAACTTTCGAATTGGGATTCAGGAACCGTTTTCGGGCCACGCGCGTAATTCAGCGAGCGTGATGATTGGCACCGGGGCAATATTCTTCCAGCGCTCTATCAGTTCCCCGCCTCTGGATTGGAATTCTTCTGAATCAGCCAGAATGTCGCCGCAGCACACCAGAAGGTCCACTAATGTGCGGAAGCCCCAGTAGAGGGCGAAAGCTTCCCAAAAGGAAGTAAAGCTGGTTGAGCCAATCGTCACATTGCCGCTCTCACCCCAAACACGGCGGCAGATCTCTACTGCCGAAAAATGCACGAAGCGCGATGTACCTTGATACAGATAGCGATAGTCCTGCTCTCGTTTGACCTGCTTTGCCAAAAAGAAGGTGCTCGGAAGTAAACTGCGATCCATTTTCCATCCGAGCTCCCGTCCGATTTCGCGAAGCCGCGATTGCACCTTCCTATCTTGCGCGAAATAGACTTTTGCAAAGTGCTGGGTGAAACCGATCGCGCTCATAGCTTGGCCGCCGAGGTACTCGTTCTGAGCGAATAAATTGTCTGCGCTCTCATGGAAAGCCAGGAGTCTCGCTAGTTCGTTGGCATGTTTAGGGTGCTGCGCGAGGTACTCGATCCATAGCAATTCCTCAAACGCAGGACGTAGGAAAGTCACTGCATGCTGTGCATGGCTGGCGTCTGCCATGATTAAAGCCGCATGTAGGGCTTCGTATTGTCGCATGATTGCCCCGCGACGCAGGAATTCCCAAAACTGATCCTGACTCGGGCCGACCCATTTGTAATTCTCAACGGGAAGGAGCATTGGTTTGATTACCGCAAGCCAATCCTTTACTTCGTGTCTGAGATCAAAGTTCACAAAGGTACTCCTCGCTCACCCGGTAATGAAGCGAACGTATCAGCGAGCCGTTAAATCAACAACGCGCCTTCGAGCTGTAAGAGCATCCGCTTCGTCTCGATGCCGCCGCTGCCGGAATAGCCGACGAGCTTGCCGTCGGCGCCGGTGACGCGGTGGCACGGCAGAAGGATCGGCAGCGGGTTGCGGCCGCAGGCATGGCCGATCGCGCGCGGCTCGATATCGAGGACGCGGCCGATCTCGCCATAAGAGCGCGTCTCGCCATAGGGGATCGCGGCCATCGCCGCCCAGATGCGCTTCTCGTCCTCGGTGCCTTCGGGCACCAGCGGCAAATCGAAATCGCGCCGCTTGCGCTCGAAATAAGCGAGGAGCTGCCGCTTCGCGCTTTGCAGGAGCGGCGTCGCGGGTCCCGCCGATTTATCGCCCCAGACCAAAGCCGTGATCGCGCCGTCCTGCTCGAAGATGGTCAGCCGGCCCACCGGGCTGTCGAGCGAGAGGCGCGGCATGTCATCCACGCTGGGCCAGCGCCTGATCGAGTTCGGCCGGATCGCTCAGCGGCAGCGAGCAGACCGGACCCTCGCAGACATAGGCCGTGGCGTTGCCGCCGATCTGGCCTTTGCCGGCGGCGGGATGCGAGGCGGGCAGCCACGCACCGGGCGCAATCGCGCTGACGATGCGGTCCGGTAGATTGCGGCGATAAACGGCGGCGAGCAGCGCCGTCGTATCGGCGGCGCTTCGCTCGCCGATAATCACCACCTGGAGGCCGTTGAGCAACAGCTCGGCGGCATTAAGCAGGGTGGTGTGGCCGAACAGATTCTGTCGTGCCGCGCCGGCGAAAGCGTCGAGCGTCGCTTGTGCCGCGTTGCGATAATCCTCGTCGCCGGTGAGGTAATAAAGCCGCGCCAGCACCGCGGCGAGCGTGCCGTTGCCCGAGGGATTGGGCTGGTCGAGCGCATTCTTGCTGCGCGCAATGAGGCTTTCGGCGTCATCGGCGGTGAAGAAGAAACCGCCGCGCGGATCGGCGTAATGCTTGCTGGCGAGCGCGACCCAGTTCTTCACCAGGGTGAGATAACGGGCCTCGCCGGTTGCCTCGTAGAGCGCCAAGCCGGCGCGGCTCATATTGGCATAATCGTCAAGGATGGCGCGATGCTGCGCGCGGCCACGCCAGGAATGGAAGAGCCGCCCGTCCTTGTCGCTCATGCCGGTGACGACGAAGTCGAAGGCGCTGCGCGCGAGAGCGAGCCAATCGGCGCGATCGAAAACCAATGCCGCTTCGACCAGCGCCGCGATCATCAGCCCGTTCCAATCGGCAAGCACCTTGTCGTCGATGCCGGGCCGCACGCGTGATGCGCGCGCCGCCAAGAGCTTGGCACGATCCTCGATAAGCGCGCGCTCGGTCGCATCATCGACGCGTGCGATATGATCGAGGCGATTGAGGATGTTGTGCTCCTCCCAATTGCCGCCGGCGCTGACGTCGTAGATTTCCTTGAAGCGTGCGGCGCGAGGACCGAGGACCTGATCGATCTCGGCCTCGCTCCAGACATAGAATTTGCCTTCGACATGCTCGCTATCGGCGTCGAGGCTCGAAGCGAAGCCGCCTTCGGGCAGACGCATCTCGCGCTCGAGCCAGCCGATCGTCTCGGCAATGTGCTCGGCATAGAGCGGCTTCTGCGTCGCCTGATAGGCGGCGCAATAGCGCTCGATCAGCAACGCGTTGTCGTAGAGCATCTTCTCGAAATGCGGCACGAGCCAGCGCGCATCGACCGAATAGCGCGCGAAGCCGCCGCCGACATGATCGTAGATGCCGCCTTGCGCGATATGGTCGAGCGTCAGCAGCACCGCGTCACGCGACGCGGTCTTGCCGCGAGCCCCGGCACGCCACAGCAGCTCGAGCACCGGGCCTTGGGGGAATTTCGGCGCCTGGCCGATGCCGCCATGGACGCCGTCGATCTCCTGCGTCAGCCGCATCGCGACCTGATCGATCATTTCGAGATCGATCGCCTGCCCGGCTTGGGGCGCGGCGAGCTGGGCGAGGCCCTGGCGCAGCGCGGCGACATTCTTGCCGATCGTCTCCTTGTCTTTGCGATAGGCCTCGGCGACGGCTTCGAGGACCTGTGGGAAGCCCGGCCGGCCATAGCGCGCGGTCGGCGGGAAGTAGGTCCCGCCCCAGAACGGCTCGCCCGCCGAGGTGAGGAACATGGTCAGCGGCCAGCCGCCCTGCTCGCCCATCATGTGGAGGGCGTGCATGTAGATCGCATCGATATCCGGGCGCTCTTCGCGATCGACTTTGATGTTGACGAAATGCTGGTTCATCACCGCCGCGATGGCGGGATTCTCGAAACTCTCCGACGCCATGACGTGGCACCAATGGCAGGCGGCATAACCGACGGAGAGGAGGATAGGCTTGTCCTGGGCCTTGGCGGCAGCGAGTGCGCCGGGCCCCCAGGCCTGCCAATGCACCGGATTATCACGGTGCTGGAGAAGATAGGGGCTGGTCTCACTGCCCAGGGCGTTGCGATCGGTGGCGTTGCGGTTGGTGTCGCTGGTCATGCCCCTAATCTAGGGCTTTTTCGCCTCCGCATAAGGGTAGATCAGGTTGCCGGTCTTCATATCGGCCGGCGACAGGATCGGCTGATGCGAGACGTCCTTGAAATCGTCGAGCGAGTTGGCGGTGATGTTCTGGAACTGGGTCCAGACCTCGCGGCCGGTCGCCCATTCGCCATTCTTGCCGAAGGAAATCTTGCCCACCACGGTCGAGAATTCATGGCTGTGCATGTAATCGGCGAGCTTTGCGGCATCGAGGCTCTTGGTCCCTTCGACCGCCTGCTGCAGCACCTGGCCGGCGGCATAGCCATAGGGCGGGAAGGACCAGCCGAGCGGATCGAGGCCCTGGCTCGGCGCGATCTTCGCGTATTTCTCGAGCACCTCCTCCGTACCGGGGAAGAGGAAGGGCTTCGCCGGCAAGAATCCCTGGGTGATGACCCAGCCATTGAGCAGCGGCCCGAGCTGCACTTTCGTGCCCGTGATCATCAGCCCGATCAAGGCACCGCCGATCATCTTCGGCTTGAAGCCGACTTCGTTCATTGCGCGCACGATGCCGACCGTATCGGGCGGATAGGCCGCGACATAGACGATGTCGGGATTCTTCGCCTGCGCCGCGCGCACGATCGGCGTGAAGTCGGTCGTGCTCGGCGGGTAGTTCTGGTCATAGACGAGCTGGAACGGGAAGCTCTTGAGATTGGCCTTGGCGCCGTCAGTGGCGTTGCGGCCGAATTCGGCATCGACGCCGAGGATCGCGAGTGTCTTGGGTTTCGGATTCTGCGCTTCGGCGAGCTTGTAGAAGCCGGTCGAGAAGGATTTCTCCGGATCGGGGCCTGAGGGGATCATCGAGAAATAACGGTCGTAATGGAATTGGCTGTTGGCCGCGTTGGCGAGGATGCCGATGGTGGTGAGGCCGCGCTGCATCAGGATCGGGATCACCGGCGCGACCATGTTGGTCGAATACGGCCCGATCAGCAGATCGACCTTGTCGATGTCGAGCAGCTTCGAATAGATCTGCGCCGCGTTCGCCGGGTTGCCCTGGTCGTCATAGAAGACCAAGTCGATCGGTCGGCCCATGAGCCCGCCTTTCGCATTCACATCGTCGCGCCAGATTTGCAGCGCGACGAGGATCTGCTTGCCGATGGCGGCGGTGCCGCCGGTCTGGGCGATGCTGAAACCGACCCTGATCGGATCGGCGGCGCGCGCCGGTAAAGCGAATACGCAAAAAACAAATGCGGCATATAAAAATTTTCTGACCCAAGACATCATTCGCCTCCCTATTTCCCGTCGCCCGCGACTTGTTCGCGGGTCCATGGATTGCCGGGACAAGCCTGGCAATGACGAATTTTGTAATGTCGGTTACGTGCGATCCTCGACGAAGCGATTGCGCATCTTGCCGAGGCTTTCGACCTCGGTCTCCATGATATCGCCGACCTTGAGGAATGTGTTCGTGCCCTGGCCGACGCCGCCACACGTGCCGCAGACGAACATGTCGCCGGGCTCGAGTGTGATGATGTTCGAGGCGTATTCGACCTGCTCTTCCGGCGTGAAGATGAATTGCGAGGTATTGCCGTTCTGCTTCACCTCGCCATTCACGGTGAGGCGGATGAACAGCTTCATATGATCTTTGACAAAGGCCGCGGGCGTGAGGAACGGCCCGGTCGGCGCGAAATTGTCGTGGCTCTTGCCGCCGAACCAGTCGGAGCGCAGGCCCGGACGGTCGGGACGGATCTGGATGTCGCGGCAGGACACGTCGTTCGTCGTCATGAAGCCGGCGATATGATCGAGCGCCTTCTCGGCTTTGACGCGCTTGGCCGGTTTCCAGATCGCGCAGGCGATCTCCGCCTCCCAATCGATCTTCGCCATGCCGCGCGGGATCCCGATGTCGTCATAGGCGCCGCAGAGGGCGCTCGGCGCCTTGAAGAAAAGATAGGGGTGCGAGGTCGATTTCGCGCCGGTGAATTGCGGGCCGCCGGCGGGCGTCATGCCGGCGCGCAGCATCTCGTCGACATGCTCCTGGAAATTCTGTGCCGCGTTGAAGATCTTGCCGGGCCGGCTGATCGGCGGCAGGACGCGCAGCGCGTCGATCTCGGCGCGGCCACGGGCGAAGCGCGCGCTATCGGCGCCTTCCTGCTCGATGAAGGCGACCATCTCTTGCAGCACCGGGAAATTGTGATCCCAGCCTTCGAGCATGGCTTGCAGGCTGTCGGTCGCGGTAAGCGGGCCGGCCTTGCCGCGCGGCGATTGGCGATAGGCCGGGTAGACCGTCGCGATATCGAACGCCGTATCGCCCAGAACGATGGCGGCGAAGCGCCCGCCCGGATTGCCCGCATACATAGCGAGTTTGAAAGCCGTGCCGTTCATCAAACCCTCCCCAACCCGTTCTTATCGTTATCATCCCGCAGTCAGCACGAAGCGCCGCCACGGTTTCTCGATCTTACGCCGGTTGTGGGAAGCGATCTACCCGAACGGGAGCGCGGTCGAGTCAGCCTTCGACGGCGTTGCCGTGCGTCGGAGAATTGTGCTCGCCGCGAGCGATACGATCGGCGACCTCGCGCCACAGCGCCGCCCATTCCGGCTCTTTGCGGCGGAGGCAGCGATTGGCGCGCTTGCGTGCAGCGCTTTCGGCTTCAGCGCCATGGCACGCCAGCATGACCTCGATCATCTGCTGGATGTGTTGCTCGTCCATCCATGAGGCTATGCCGCTGTTAGAGTCAATTTGCCTTGACCTAAATCAAGCAAATGCCGGTTTCCGGGTATTTTTCGCGCCTTAACCGTATTTCTACCCGCCTCCAGGATACTGTCGCGGGCCTTGCCGATATCGACAAAAGCCAGGCCCGCTGCGGTGGATTGATGGAGCGCATGGCCGGAACGGTGCGTAATACGGCAGTTGTTGCTGCGAGGGTTGACGCTGCGACATTGCCGCTATGCGTCGATCTCGACGGGACGTTGCTGGTCACCGACTCGCTGCAAGAGGCGGCGGTTGCCGCGTGCCTGGCCGATCCGCGCGTTGTTTTGGCGTTGCCAGGCTGGCTCGCCCAAGGCAAGGCGCGGTTCAAGGAGGAGCTGGCGCGGCGCTGGGATTTCGATCCGGCGCAGCTTCCCTATCACCTCGAATTTCTCGCCTATCTCCAGGAGCAGAAAGCGCAGGGCCGCAGGCTCGTGCTGGCGACCGCGACCGATCGCCGGATCGCCCAGAAGATCGCCGATCATCTCAGCCTTTTCGATGAGGTGATCGCCTCTGACGGCGCCAACAATCTCGGCGGCGCGGCAAAAGCAGCGGCGCTGGTCGAGCGTTTCGGTGCCAGGGGCTTTGTTTATGCCGGCAATGCCCGCGCCGACCTGGAGGTGTGGCATGAAGCGGCGGCGGCGATCATCGTCGCCGCGCCGAAGCGGATTCGCGCCGCAGCCGCGGCCCAAGCCCCGGTCGAGCGCACCATTCCGCGGCAAGGCTCGATCTTGCGCGGGGTCATCCGCGCGTTGCGCCCGCATCAATGGATGAAGAATCTGCTGGTCTTCGTGCCGCTGGTCTGTGCCGCGGCCTTCGACAGCATTGGGGGTTGGGAAGCGGCGCTGGAGTGTTTCTTCGGCTTCTGCGCCATCGCCTCGGCGATCTACCTGCTCAACGATATCGCCGATCTCGCCTCGGACCGCGCGCATCCGCGCAAATCGCGCCGGCCCTTCGCCAGCGGTGTCGTGCCGATCGCGCTCGGCCTGGCGCTGGTGCCGGTGCTGCTGGCGATCGCCATCGCCTTTGGCTGGGAAAGCGATGCGGGACGCGATTTCGCCATCTATGCGGCGCTGTCGCTCGCCTACAATTTCAAGCTCAAAGAGATGCCGCTGGTCGACGTCTTCGTGCTCGCCGGACTCTACACCGTGCGGCTTTTCGGCGGCGGCGAGGCGAGCGGCTATCCGGTTTCGCTCTGGCTGCTCGGCTTCTCGAGCTTCATGTTCCTGAGCCTCGCGCTGATCAAGCGCGTCTCGGAATTGCAAATGATCCTGAAGCAGCAGCGCCGTGCCAACGGCCGGCGCGGCTACATGACCCAGGACCTGTCGGCGCTCGAGATGATGGGTTACGCCGCCAGCTTCACCTCGGCGCTGGTGCTGACACTTTATGTGCAGAGCGACACCGCCTCGCGCTATTACGCGCATGCCAAGCTGCTTTGGGGCATCGTGCCGCTGATGCTGTTCTGGCAATGCCGGCTGTGGCTCTCGACCGCGCGCGGCTACATGCACGACGATCCGATCGTCTATGCGGCGCGCGATTGGGTGTCGTGGCTGGTGTTCGGCGCGCTCGTCGCGCTGGTCGCGGGCGCATCCTTTCTGCCGGTGCTGGTATGAGCGACGCGGCACGGCCGCTGATAAGCCTCAACGCGCCACTGCTCTTGCGCCGGCTCGACCTCGACTGGGCAACCGCGGCGCTTTGCGCGAGTCTCGTCGTCTCGCGGCTTGTCGCGCTTGCCTGTTTCCCGGTCTTCGACGACGCCTTCATCACCTTCCGCTATGCGCGCAATCTCGCCGAAGGTCACGGCTATCTCTACAACGCCGGTGATTGGGTGCTGGGCACGACAGCGCCGCTCTTCGGTCTCATCGCCTCGCTGATTGCCGCGCTCGGCGGCGCGCCCGAGTTGGTGCTGCCGCCGGTCAATATCGTGCTCGATCTCGGCATCGCGCTGCTCGCGCGCGCGCTGATGTTTCAGGGCGACCGCCGGGGCTTCGCCTGTTTCATCGCCTGTTTCGCGCTCTCGCCGATGCTGGCGCGCGTTTCCGTCGGCGCGATGGAGGTCGATCTCTTCGTCCTCTGCGGCCTCGGCGCCTTCGCGCTCTATCAGCGGCAGCGCGTGTTTCTGAGTATCGCGCTCGGCGCCGCGGCCTATTTCCTGCGGCCGGAGGCGGTGCTGATCGTTGCGGTGCTGTGCCTTGGGGAGATGTTCCTCGCGCGCCGGCCGTGGCGCGCGATGGCGATGGGCGCGTTGGCGCTGGCCGTGGTCGTGCCGGGCTTGGTGACGATGCAGCTCGTCTACGGCCACTTCCTGTCCCAATCGGTGCTGGCGAAGAGCGCGCATGTCGCAACGCCGCCGCTCAGCGTGTTGCGGCAATTGCTCGCGCCCGAGCCGATTTCCGGGGCCATCGCAATCATCGGCCTCGCTGGTGTCGTCATGGCCTTCCGCAAAGGCGGGATCGCACGACTGCTGGGCGGCTGGCTGCTGATTTACCTCGCCGCCTATATGCTCGGCGGGCCGAAGATCTGGTCGTGGTACGGCTTCATGCCGCTGACCCTGACCGCGATCTTCGCGGGCGCTGCGCTCAGCGCGCTGTCGGCGCGCTGGCGGCTGCGTCATCTCGATTGGGCGGTTGCCGCGGCAGTGGTCGCCGGTTGGGCGGTGCTCGGCCTGTGGCGCTATCCCGATCGCATCACGCGCAACATCTACGAGCCGGTGGCGAGCGCCTGCGCCGCGACAAACGCGAGCGATACGATCCTCGCCTCGGATATCGGCATCATCGGCTATCGTTGTCCCGGTTTCATCGAGGATGCCGCTGCGCTGGTCTGGCCGCCAGCGAAGAATTACGCGACCGAGTGGGAGATCGTTTCGGCGACCAGGCCGAGCTACCTCTTCCTCAATGTCACCGGCTCGATGCTGCAGCATATGAGCAGCGAGCCGCTCGCCTCGGCCTATCACCCGGTCGAGCGCTTTGCCGCCGACGGCAATCGCGATCCCGGTGCCGCGCGCAATCGCGGCGCCGATTGGGCCCAGGAATACATTCTCTATCGCCGCGTGGGCGAATGAGCGCTGTTCCATCCACCGCGCACCGGCATGACCAGCCGGCAAACCACGCCGCGCCGAAAGCGCGTGCGGTCGAGCTTTCCGGCTGGGGCCGGCATCCGCGAAGCGAGTGTGCACTATTGGAGGCGCGCGGGGCTGAGGATGTGCTGGGCGCGATTGCCGGCAACCAGACGCTGATCGCACGCGGCAACGGCCGCTCCTATGGCGATCCGGCGCTCAACCCCGCCGGCACGCTGTCGCTGCTCAAAAGCAATCGCTTCATCGATTTCGATCCGGCGAGCGGGATGCTCACCTGCGAAGCCGGTGTGCTGCTGGAAGATGTGATCGACACGTTCCTGCCGCGCGGCTGGTTCCCGCCGGTCACGCCGGGCACGAAATTCGTGACCATCGGCGGCATGATCGCGAGCAACGTCCACGGCAAGAACCATCACCTCGCCGGCAGCTTTGGCAATCACGTCGAAAGCCTCGATCTCGCTTTGGCGGATGGTCAGGTGATGCGCTGTTCGCGCACGGAGAATGAATCGCTCTTCGAGGCGACGTGCGGCGGCATGGGACTGACGGGCGTGATCCTGCGTGCGCGCTTCCGGCTGATGCCGGTCGAGACCAGCTTCATTCGCCGCGAAACGCGGCGGCTGCGCAATCTCAGCGAAGCCATGGACGCTTTCGAGGCGGCGCGCGATTGGACCTATTCGGTCGCCTGGATCGATTGCCTGGCGCGCGGCGATGCGCTCGGCCGCTCGCTGCTCTTCCTCGGTGAGCATGCGCGTGCGGATGAATTGCCGGGGCCGCGGCGCTTGTCGCCGCTTGCCTTGCCCAAGAAGCACAGCCGTACCGTTCCAATCGATGTGCCGGGCTTCGTGCAGAACCGCTGGAGCATCGGCGCCTTCAACGAGCTCTATTACCGGATCGCGCCGCCGGGCACGGATGTCCTCGATTACGACCGTTTCTTCTATCCGCTCGACGGCATTCTCGAATGGCGGCGGCTCTATGGCCGCGCCGGCCTCGTGCAATATCAATGCGTGTTGCCGCTGGCCGCCAGCCGCGCCGGGCTGACGCTGTTGCTGAAGCGCATCGCCGATGCCGGGCTCGGCTCTTTCCTCGGCGTGCTGAAGCTTTTTGGCCAACAGAAATCTGGCCTCATGTCTTTCCCGATGGAGGGCTATACGCTGGCGCTCGATTTTCCGGCGAGCGCGAAGACGCTGGCCCTGTTCCCGGTGCTCGATGCGATCGTCGCCGATCATGGCGGTCGGCTCTATCTCGCGAAGGATGCGGCAACGAGCCCGGCGATGATCGAGCGCTTCTATCCCGGCCTCGCGCAATTCCGCGCGGTGCGTAAGCGCGTCGATCCGGCGGGTAAGTTTACCTCGCTGCAATCGCGGCGGCTTGGTCTATGAGCGACGTCACTCAAACCGTCCTCATCCTCGCCGCGGCATCGGATATCGGCCGCGCCATCGCGCATGAATATGCGCGTAGTGGCACATCGCTTATCCTTGCGGCGCGCGACGCGCAGCGGCTCGAAGCCGATGCCGTCGATCTGCGTTTGCGCTATGGCGGTGAGGTGCGTGTTGCCGAGTTCGATGTGCTCGACACCGTACGGCAGGCGCTTTTCCTCGATGGGCTTGGCGCATTGCCGGATACGGTGGTCTGCGTCATTGGCCTGATGGGTGAGCAGGATGAGTCGCAGCGTTCGGCGCGAGCCGCCGAGCTCGTCATGCATTCCAATTACACCGGGTGCTGCTTGATCCTCGGCGAGGTCGCCAATCGCATGGAAGCGCGCGGCGCCGGCTGCATCATCGGCGTCTCCTCGGTCGCTGGCGATCGCGGCCGCGCCAAGAATTACATCTACGGCTCGGCCAAGGCCGGCTTCACCGCCTTCCTCTCGGGCTTGCGCGCGCGCCTCGCACCGAAGGGCGTGCGTGTCATCACGGTGCAGCCCGGTTTTGTCGACACGCGCATGACCGCGGGGATGGATTTGCCGAAAGCGCTGACCGCGCAACCGGTGGAAGTCGCGCGCGCCATTCATCGCGCGCAGGCGCACGGCAAGCACGTGATCTATGTGCGGCCGGTGTGGCGGCTCGTGATGACGGTGATCCGGGCGCTGCCCGAATCCATTTTCATGCGCACGAAATTCTAATCGCGCTTTAGGCGATGGCCCTAGGCGATCGTGGTGTGCCGTCGCTATTTTCGCCTTGATGACGGATACGATTTACGCGCTCGCGACCGCGCCCGGCCGCGCCGGCGTTGCCATGGTGCGGCTGTCGGGACCCGGCGCCGCGGCGGCACTGCGCGATTTCGCCGGTAGCCTGCCGGCGCCGCGCCAGGCGCATTACGCGCATTTCCGCGACCCGCAAAGCGGCGAAATCCTCGATGACGGCATCGCGCTTTATTTCGCGGCACCTGCCAGCATGACCGGCGAGGATGTCGTCGAGCTGCAGCTCCACGGCAGCCGCGCCGTGCTGGCCGCGGTTTTCGCGGCGCTCGCTCGCCGCTCGGGCTTTCGCTTGGCGGAGCCGGGCGAGTTCACAAAACGGGCGTTTCTCAATGGGAAACTCGATCTCACGGCCGCCGAGGCGGTTGCCGATCTGGTCGAGGCCGAGACCTCGGCGCAGCGGCGCCAGGCGATGCACCAGCTTCAGGGCGAATTCGGGCGGCGCTGCGAAGAATGGCGCACGCGGCTGATCGCGGCCCAGGCGCGGCTCGAAGCCGAGATCGATTTCCCCGAGGAAGGCTTGCCGGCCGAGCAATGGGCGGCCGCGCGCCAGGAATTGGCCGCGCTGCGCGGCGAAATAGCCGCCGAGCTGGCCGATAACCGGCGCGGCGAGCGATTGCGCGAGGGCGTGGCGGTCGCGATTTTGGGCCCGCCCAATGCAGGCAAATCGAGCCTGATGAATGCGCTGGCGCGACGAGAAGTGGCGATCACCTCGCATATCGCGGGCACGACCCGCGATATAATCGAGGTCGCGCTTGATCTCGGCGGTTATCCGGTCGTGCTCGCTGATACGGCGGGGCTGCGCGATAGCGCCGACAGTATCGAGGAGGAGGGCATCCGCCGTGCCCGCGCGCGCGCCGCGAGCGCCGATCTGAAGCTCGTCGTGCTCGATGCGACAAGGCCTGAAGAGGCCGCCGGGCTGCGCGACATCATCGATGCGCGTACGATCGTCGTCGCGAATAAAATCGATCTAGCGCAAGAAGCCCCTGTGGCATGGGCAGATTCGTTGGGCGGCGGCACAGCGCTATATTGCTCGGCAACCAGCGGTGAAGGCATTGCTGCGCTCATCGCGCGACTCGGCGCAGCGGTCGAAGAATCGCTGAGCGCGGGGACAGCGCCGCTGGTGACACGCGCGCGCCATCGCGAGGCGCTCGAGAATTGCGTTGCCGCGCTCGACCGATTCGCGGAGGCGGTGCTGCCTGAGCTCGCCGCCGAAGATCTCCGCGCGGCCGCGCGGGCGCTGGGCCGAATCACGGGCCGCGTCGATGTCGAGGACATGCTGGACGCGCTTTTCCGTGAGTTTTGCATCGGCAAGTAATCAGCCATTTTGGGTCGAATAAATCGTGAACAGACTTCCTCCCGACCACTTCATCTAGTAGGAGTTCCGGGAACGTCCCGGGCACGAATCGGTCGCATGGACCTACATCTTGTGTCCGAAATGCAGAAGAACTAGAGAAAATTTGTGAGGAATTACTGAGGCCTATTCTTAAAGAATACTTAAGGTCGAATAACCCCAAGAAATTCCCCGTTGGCGGGTACTGCCAGGGCGCGACGCATATGCCCCGTTTCACGTGAAACATGACGCTGGCCAGGGCGGCTCGCTTTACACCTTCCGACGCCACTAATAGAGTGATCGCATGCGGCAATGGGATGTGATTGTGATTGGCGGCGGCCATGCCGGCTGCGAAGCCGCGGCGGCATCTGCGCGTCTCGGCGCCAAGACCCTGCTGCTGACCCAGAATCGCGCCACTATCGGCGAGATGTCGTGCAATCCTGCGATTGGCGGCCTTGCCAAAGGTCATCTGGTCCGCGAGATCGATGCGCTCGATGGCGTCATCGGTCGTGCCGCCGATCAGGCCGGCATCCAGTTTCGGCTGCTCAATCGCAGCAAAGGCCCGGCGGTACGCGGCCCGCGCGCTCAAGCCGACCGCAAGCTCTATCGCCCGACGATGCAGGCGCTGCTCGCCGAGCAGCCGAATCTCGAAATTCTCGAAGGCTCGGCCGAGAATTTGCGCCTCGACGATAGCGGCCGGGTGAGGGGTGTTGTGCTGGCGTCGGGCGAGGAATTGCTCGCGGGCAGCGTCGTCCTGACCACCGGCACTTTTCTGCGCGGGCTTATTCATATAGGCGAGGAGAAGATCGCGGCTGGCCGGGTCGGCGAAGCGCCGTCGGTCGGTCTCGCCGAGACCTTGGCGCGGCTGAATTTCCGCCTTGGCCGGCTGAAAACCGGGACGCCGCCGCGGCTCGATGCCAAGACCATCGATTGGGCCGGGCTCACGGTCCAGCGTGGTGATGATCCGCCGGTGGCCTTTTCCTTTCTGACTAAGGCAATAACGACGCCGCAAACGGTCTGCCACATCACCGAGACGCGGCCCGAGACGCATGAAATCATCCGCGCCAATCTGCACCGGGCGCCGATGTATTCCGGCCAGATCGAGAGCACCGGCCCGCGCTATTGCCCGTCGATCGAGGACAAGGTCGTGCGTTTTGCCGCCCGCGAGCGGCACCAGATCTTTCTCGAGCCGGAAGGCCTCGACGACGACACAATCTACCCGAACGGGATCTCGACCTCGCTGCCGCGCGACGTTCAGGCGGCGCTGATCGCGACCATTCCAGGGCTGGAGCACGCCGCGATCAAGCGGCCGGGCTACGCGATCGAATACGATTTCGTCGATCCGCGCGAGCTGCGACCGAGCCTCGAGACGAAGAAGGTGGCCGGGTTGTTTTTCGCCGGCCAGATCAACGGCACGACCGGCTATGAGGAGGCCGCGGCCCAAGGCCTGATCGCTGGGCTCAACGCCGCGCTGCGGGCCGGATCCGACAATGTGCATCGCGCGGAGGGGGGCGGCGAGTTCGTCCTGGACCGGGCCAGCTCCTATATCGGCGTCCTGATCGACGATCTTGTTTCACGTGGAACAGAAGAACCGTACCGCATGTTCACGTCGCGGGCGGAATACCGGCTGGTTCTGCGCGCCGACAACGCCGATCAGCGGCTGACGCCCCGTGGTTTGACCTTGGGCTGTGTCGGAAGCGCTCGACAGGCGGCTTTCGCTCAGAAATCCGAAGATTTGGCTTCGGCCCGGGCGCTGGTGCGGGCGCTGAAGCTGACGCCGCAGCAATTGCGCAAGCACGGGCTGACGGTCAATGCCGATGGCGTCGTGCGCTCGGCGGCCGATTTGCTGCGCCATCCGACCATCTCCTGGGCCCAGATCACCGGAGTTTGGCCAGAGCTGGGGGCGATTTCCGCGGACATCGCCGAGCAGCTCGACATCGACGGCCGCTATGCCGGCTATCTCGACCGCCAGGAAGCCGAGATCCACGCTTTCCGGCGCGACGAAGAACTCATCCTGCCGCCCGATCTCGATTACGCGACCGTCGGCAGCCTTTCGACCGAGATTCGGCAAAAGCTTGCCGCCGCGCGCCCGGCCAGTCTCGGCGCGGCTTCCCGAATCTCAGGGGTGACGCCGGCGGCGCTGGTTGCGCTGCTGCGCCATGTGAAGCGCGGGGAGGCGGCCGCTTGATGGCGCCGATGGCCGCCAATGTCCGACCGGTACGCCTGCCGCTCGGTCCGACGGGCTTCGCGCGGGTCAGCGGCGTTTCACGTGAAACGCTGGAAAAGCTCACCGCCTATGTCGAGCTGCTGAGCCAATGGAATCGGCGTATCAATCTCGTCAGCGCCAACACCATGGGCGATGTGTGGCGCCGGCATATTCTCGATTGCGCGCAGCTTGCCAAATATCTGCCGCGCCAAACCCGTGTCGCGGTCGATCTGGGCGCGGGCGCGGGATTGCCAGGATTGATTCTCGCCGCGATGGGCGTGCCGGAAATGCATCTCGTCGAATCCGATTTGCGCAAATCGGCCTTCCTGCGCGAGGCGGCGCGGATCATGGATGTCGCGGTGACGCTTCATCCCGAGCGGATCGAGAAAGTCGCGGCGTTTGCGGCTGACGCCGTCGTCGCGCGGGCCTGTGCGCCTCTCACCCAACTCATTGATTATTCAGAGAAATTTCTATTGCCGAAGACGGTCTGCCTGTTCCTCAAAGGCGAGAATGTCGGCGAGGAGCTTGCAGCGGCGAAGGCGTCCTGGAGCTTGAGCGCCGAGACGATCCCGAGTCTAACCGATCCCTCGGGCGTGATCCTGAAACTCTCCGCCATCAGCCGGACGGCCTCATGAGCGAATTCGAGAACGCGTCCCAGCCGCGTGTGGCCCGGATCATCGCCATCGCCAATCAGAAGGGCGGGGTCGGCAAGACCACGACCGCGGTCAATCTCGCGACCGCGCTCGCTGCCGCCGGCGAGCACGTGCTGCTCATCGATCTCGACCCACAGGGCAATGCTTCGACCGGCCTCGGCATTCCGCGTCAGGCGCGCAACGTCACCTCGTATCAGGTGCTCGCCGGCCAGCACATGCTTGGCGCGGCGATTGTGCCGACAGCGGTGCCGCGTCTCTCGGTCGTGCCAGCCTCCGTCGAACTCGCCGGCGCCGAGCTCGAACTCGTCGAGCTCGATCGCCGCGAATATCGTCTGGCCGATGCGCTAGAGGGCATCGAGCTGCCTTTCGATCATGTGCTGATCGATTGTCCGCCCTCGCTCGGCCTGCTGACACTCAACGCGCTTTGCGCATCGCACGCCGTGCTCGTGCCGCTGCAATGTGAATTCTATGCGCTCGAAGGTCTCTCGCACCTGGTGAAGACGATCGAGCGCGTGAAGCGACATTTGAATCCCACGCTCGAGATCCAGGGCATCGTGCTCACCATGTTCGACAAGCGGAACAATCTCTCCGATCTCGTCGCCGCCGACGTGCGCGGCCATTTCGGCGATAAGCTCTACGACACCGTCATTCCGCGCAACGTGCGCATTTCCGAAGCGCCATCGCATGGCAAGCCGGTGCTGCTCTACGATTTCCGCTGTCCGGGCGCGCAAGCATATGTCCATCTCGCGAGCGAAGTGCTGAAGCGCGAACGCTCTCTCTTCCAGGCCGCAACACCGGTGATGCCATGAACGACGAGACACCGCGCGCACGCGGCAATGCCGGTCGCGGTCTCGGCCGTGGTCTGTCGGCGCTGTTCGGCGACGATGAAACACCGGCCGCCGCCGCGTCGCCGCAAAAGCAGGACAATCTGCGCACGCTGCCGATCGAGCAGTTGAAACCGAGCCGCTTCCAGCCGCGGCGCGATTTCGATGCCGAGCATCTCGAAGCGCTGACGGAATCGGTGCGCGAGAAGGGCATTCTGCAGCCGATCCTCGTGCGCCGCGATCCATCGGAGCCGAACCACTACGAGATTCTCGCCGGCGAGCGGCGCTGGCGCGCGGCGCAAGCAGCGCAGCTCCACGAGATTCCGGTCATCCTGCGCGAGATCGACGATCGCGGCGCGTCCGAGATCGCACTAATCGAAAACATTCAACGCCAGGACCTCAACGCGATCGAAGAAGGCGAGGGTTATCGCCGCCTGATCGAGGAATTCGGTCACACGCAGGAAGAGCTCGGCCGCGCGCTCGGCAAAAGCCGCAGCCATATTGCCAACACGATGAGGCTCTTGAGTCTGCCGGAAGAAGTGCGCGCGATGGTCGTGAGCGGCCAGCTCAGTGCCGGCCATGCGCGCGCGCTCGTTACGTCACGTGCGCCGCTCGCGCTGGCACGGCTCGTCGTCAGCGATGGGCTGAGCGTTCGTCAGATCGAAGCGGCGCTGCGCATGGAGAAACAAGTCGGCGAAGCAGGTCCGGCGAAAGTCGCGAAGGTCAAAACCAAGGACGCGAATATCGCCGCGCTGGAGAAAGAGCTGGCGCAGCTTTTCGGTCTCAAGGTCACGATCGCGGGCGAAGGCGAAGCCGGATCGCTGACGATCCACTACCGCACCCTCGATCAGCTCGACGAGGTTCTGAAAAAACTCCGCGCCGAGAACTAACGCGCGCGTGCTGCGGCGGCCGCGCCGCGTGCGATGCGCAGCAAAGCCTCGCGGCAGATCGTCTCCGCCGGCAAGCCCGTCGTCTTCATCCGCGCTTCGGCTTCGTTGAGCGCGGTCATCGCCGCTTCGGCGCGGGCGGGCGGCCAGAGCCGCATCTGGCGCTTGAAGCGGTCGGTGAATTTGAAGAAGAGCGGCGGGCGGAATTTCAGCGCTTCCTCTTCGCTTTTGCCGGCCGCTTGGCGCGCGCCGGCGAGATGCAGCCGTTGGAAATGCCGCAGCTCGGCGCGGATGAGGCTCACCGCTTGCGCGCCTTCGCCGAAAGCGCGGTTGAGCGCGCGTTCGAGCTGCGCCGTATCGCCCTCGGCCGCCGCGAAGACGGCTTCGTCCGTCGTCAGCTCGGCGCTGTCGCCGACCGCGTCGAACGCGGCGCTTTCATCGACCGTGCCGCCATCGCCGACATAGAGCGCAAGCTTCTCGAGCTCTTGCCGGCTGACGCCGCGGTCGCCGCCGAGATGCGCGACTAGGTATTGCATCGCTTCTGGTCGCGCCGTGATCTTATGCGCGGCGAAGATCTCGCGCGCCAATTCGCCGAGTTCGCGCGGGCCATCGAGATAGCATGGGATCGCAGCAGCATTCTTCGCGCTCTCGAACGCGCGGCGCAGCGAAGAGCGCGGCGGCAGATCGCCGGCGGCAACGACGATGAAAGCATCGCCCGGCGGCGGATCCTTGAAGAAGCGATCGAAGATCGCGCCAACATTGTCGCCCGCGTCTTGAATGCGCACCAACCGCCGACCACCCATCAGGCTGAGGCTCGCCGCCTCGTCATGCAGCCGCGCCGGGTCCTTCGGCAGCCCGTCGGCATCAAGCTCGACGACGCGAAACGCATCGGTCAGATCGGGGCAGATCGTGCGCGCGATTTTCTCGGCGCGCTCTTTGACGAGGCCGGCATCGGGTCCGTAGACCAGCGCCGCACGCATGCCCGCATCGGGCGCTTTGACAAAAGCAGCGATTCGCGCTGCCGGCAGCTTCATCGGCGCGCCGCGGCGGCTTTCGTGCGTTGATCGCGAACGAAAATCGCGAGCCGCAGCACCATTTCATCGGCGACTTGGCGAATGGCGCGGTCGCGCGCATCCTGGGCTGCGACCTGCGTCGCATAGGCGTCATTCACCAGATCGAAAGAGCCGACCGCGCTGCTGGAGCTCGAATAGATAATGCGGCCGCCCTGATCAGTGATCTGGAAGATCGCGGAAACGGTGATCTCGCTGGTCGTGGCGGTCGCGTTCCGTTGAATGCCGAGATCAGTCCGCGTCACGCGGAGCCCGGTCTGAAGATTCCAGCGCTTGGGCACCGAAACGCCGCGGGGATTGAGATCCTCGCGCAGCGCCAAGGCGAGAATCTGCCCCGGGCGATCGCTGATCGGCAGGACGTCGATTGCGGCGAGGTCGGGGTCCCAATCATGTGTACCGCTCGGCGCGTAAAGCGGATGGAAGCCGCAACCGGTGAGCATCACGGCAAGCGGCGCAAGCCAAAGCGCGCGGCGGCTTGGCCGGGCGATCGTTCTAGACGACGACATTGACGATCCGATTGGGCACGACGATGGTTTTGCGCGGCGCCTTGCCCTCGAGCGCCTTCACAACCGTCGGCAGCGCCAGCGCGGCGGCCTTGGCGGCGTCTTCCGCGGCATTGCGCGGCAACTCGACCGTGCCGCGCAGCTTGCCGTTCACCTGAACCGCCATCGTCACGGTCTCTTCCGCGGCGAGCGCCGGATCGAAACGCGGCCAGCTTTCATCGACAAGAAGCTTGCCCGGCCGCAGTTCGTGCCAAAGCTCCTCGCCGAGATGCGGCATCATCGGGCCGAGCAGCCGTACCGCCGCCTCAAGCCCTTC